>NZ_SCMW01000001.1:0-267031 GCF_005502845.1 Brevibacterium sp. 2SA
GGGGGAGGGGAGTGGGGAAGGCGAGGACCGCGCAGATCCCGGCACCGGCGAACCCGGCCAGCGCCGAGGCCCACGTCGGCGCGCGGAGGGCGAGGAGCGCGACGGCGAGGACGATGGGGATGAGCGCCAGCAGTCCGGACATAATCACTTTTAATGGATTGAGATCTACTATCAGAGATTACATTAGGATGGCACCATGGCGAAGTCAGAGGATCCCGGGGCGCGGGTGTTCGGGGCGCGCATCCGGGCTCGCCGCAAATACAGCAATCTCACCCTCAACGAGCTCGCGATCCGGGCCGGCATCTCCCGGGCCGCGCTGTCGAAGATCGAACGCGGTGAGCAGGACACGTCTGTGTCCAACGCGATGGGGCTCTCCCGCGCGCTCGGCGTCGACGTCGGCGAGCTCCTCGCCGAACCCGAGGTGCTCGTCACCCCGGCCGACGCCATCGTCCCGCACGCCACCTACGGTCCCGGGACCTGGCGCCGCGACCTGCCCTCGCCGAGTGAGAACATCGAGGTCATCCACTACTCGCTCGAACCCCGCAGCGAGACCTCGCCCTTCGCCGCCCACCGCTCGGGATCCCGGGAGACCTTCTTCGTCCTCGCCGGCACCATCGAGATAGTCACAATCGACCGCCGCACGATCCTGCGCGCCGGCGACTGCGCACAGGCCCCCGGCGACGTGCCCCACCAGCTCGCCAACCCCAGCGACCGCTCGGCAGAGCTCATGCTCATCATCACCTGAGCCGGATCCTCACCGGACCGGCGTCAGCAGCGGAGCCGCCGGCCGGGACCGGGCGACCGCCTCGGCGACCTTGACGCACCTGACGCGACTCGGGCATCCTTGTGAGGTCCCACAGTCGAGCGAAGGCAGCGCCTGAGAATGAAGTGACACCTCATTTCCGCACCCGCGGGTGATTCGGACCCGCACCGCACCGCGTGCACGAAATGAGATCACTGATGCCCTCTGCCATCACCCTGTCCGGACTCGGATACCGCCTCAGCGACACCGAGATCCTCACCCGCCTCACCGCCACGATCCCGCTGGGACTCACCGGCCTCGTCGGTGACAACGGGATCGGCAAATCCACTCTCGCCCGGCTCCTCACCGGCGCGCTCGCCCCCACGACGGGGACCGTCACCGGTGCCGCCGGCGCCGTCCACATCGACCAGCTGCTGCCGCACACCGACGACCGCGTCGACGCGATCCTCGGCATCGACGGCATCCGCACGAGCCTGCATCGAGCGCTGCACGGCGAGGCCGCACCAGCCGACTTCGACATCATCGGGGAGGACTGGGACATCGAGGAGCGGGCCCTGTCCGCCCTCGCCGAGGTGGGGCTCGCCCTCACCGCGGACGACCTCGACCGTCGGGCCTCGACGTTCTCCGGCGGGGAGGCGATGCGGATCGGTCTCGCCCGCGCGGCGATGGTCGGGTCCGCGTGGCTCATCCTCGACGAACCGAGCAACAACCTCGACGCGGCGGGCCGGGCCCTGCTCACTGAGCTGCTCGCACGCCGGCCCGGGCCCACCCTCGTCATCTCCCACGACCGCGAGCTCCTCGATGCGATGACGACGATCGTCGAGATGACCGATCAGCTGCGCGTCTACGGCGGGAACTACACCGCGTACGAGGAGATGGTCGCCGCCGAGGAGGAGGCGAAACTGGCGCGGCTGACCGATGCGAAGAAGGCCCACGCGATCGAGAAGCGCCAGCGCATCGACCTCGAGACGACGCTGGCGCGTTCGGACCGGAAGGCCGCGAAGGACAAGGCGAGCAAACGCCGACCGAAGATCGTCATGAACGGACTCACCGACTTCGCGCAGAAGTCAGCGGCCAAACGGCGCGGGGACAAGGCCGCCGACGAGGCCGCGGCCGCCGCTGCCGTGCAGACCGCGAAGGACGCGCTGCGCCGGGACTCCTCGATCACCCTCCACCTGCCCGAGACCGAGGTCCATCCGAGCAAGCGCGTCCTCGAGGTGCGCACGAGCACCCTCGAGCGCCCGCGGACGCTCGTCGGACCGGAGCGGATCCGGCTCACCGGGCCCAACGGCGCGGGGAAGTCGACACTCCTCGCCGCCGTCCGCGGCGCCGCACCGACCGCGGACGGCGACAGCGGTGGGTTGGGCGGCGATCACGGCGACAGCGGCGGGCCGGGCAGCGGCAGCCTTGTCGACGAGCTCTTCCCCGGCCTCGAGCTGCAGGTGTCCGTGCCGATCGGCCACCTCGACCAGCAGTACCGCCTGCCCGCCGCGCTCAGCGTCATGGAGGCGGTGCGCCGGCCGAACCCCGGTCTTGAGAAGCACCGCATCCACGAGGTGCTCGCCGCCATGGGCCTGCGCGCCGAGCGGACCGCCCAGCTGTGCGGCACGCTCTCGGGCGGGGAGCGCTTCCGCGTCGCGCTGGCCGCGACCCTGCTCTCCGACCCCGCCCCGCAGCTACTCATCCTCGACGAACCCGGCAACAACCTCGACGTCGCCTCGCAGCGGGCGCTCACCTCGGCGCTCGAGGGATACGGGGGAGCGATGCTCGTCGTCACCCACGACGACCGCCTCGCCGCCGACCTCTGCCTCGACGCCGTCTGGGAGGTGCACGACCTGCGCGGGGAGGACGACCGGTGAACGGCCGTCCCGCGCACACGCCGCCCGGCACTCCTCCCGCGCACACGTCGCCTGGCACTCCTCCCGTGCCGACCCACGGGCGCGGTGTGACCAGGGAATATGCCGCACCGCCTCGGTGTTGCGGGACTGTGAGCAAGGGGACGATGCCCGATTTGGCAGGCTTTGGGATAATGGCATGGTGAGTGTCATCAGCCCCAGCCCAGAATCCACCGCCCAGACCGTCGAGCCGCTGCGCATCGGTCCCATCGAGCTGTCCTCCCCGGTCGTGCTCGCACCGATGGCGGGGATCACGAACACCGCGTTCCGGCGCCTGTGCCGCGAGTACGGGGCGGGCCTCTACGTCACCGAGATGGTGACCTCCCGCGCGCTCGTCGAACGCAGCCCCAAGAGCATGCGCATCATCCACCACGAGCCGTACGAGACCCCGCGCTCCGTCCAGCTCTACGGCGTCGACCCGGTGACGATCGGACAGGCCGTGCGGATGCTCGTCGACGAGGACCGCGCCGACCACATCGACCTCAACTTCGGCTGCCCGGTCCCCAAGGTCACCCGCAAGGGCGGCGGCTCGGCCCTGCCGTGGAAGAAGGACCTCTTCCAAGCGATCGTCACGACCGCCGTCGAGGAGGCCGACCGCGGCGGCATCCCGCTGACGGTGAAGATGCGCAAGGGCATCGACGCCGACCACCACACCTACCTCGACGCCGGGGAGACCGCGCGCAACGCCGGGGTC
This sequence comes from Brevibacterium sp. 2SA, assembly GCF_005502845.1. Lineage (NCBI taxonomy): Bacteria > Bacillati > Actinomycetota > Actinomycetes > Micrococcales > Brevibacteriaceae > Brevibacterium > Brevibacterium sp. 2SA. The sequence goes on from NZ_SCMW01000001.1 coordinate 3,353, forward strand.
GCAGCGATCGCCCTCCACGGGCGCACGACCGCCGACCTCTACTCCGGAACCGCGGACTGGGACGCGATCGCCCGGCTCAAGGACCACCTCGGCGACACCGTTCCCGTGCTCGGCAACGGTGATATCTTCTCCGCCGAGGATGCGCTCGAGATGATGCGCACGACCGGCTGCGACGGGGTCGTCATCGGTCGCGGATGCCAGGGTCGGCCGTGGCTGTTCGGTGATCTCGCGAATGCGCTGAACGGCAGCGCCGATCGTCATCGTCCCGGACTCGCCGAGGTGGCCCGGGCGGTGCGTCTCCACGGCGAATACCTCGTCGACTACTACGGCGAGGAGTTCTACGGGGTGCGCGACCTGCGCAAGCACATCGCGTGGTACTTCAAGGGCTACCCCGTCGGCGGCGACCTGCGCAGCCGGCTGGCGATGGTCTCCTCGCTCGCCGAGCTCGACGCACTGCTCGCCGAACTCGGCGACGCCCCCTACCCGGGTGAGGCCGCCGAAGGCTCGCGCGGACGGACCACCCGTCCCAAGCGCCCCCACCTGCCCGAGGGCTGGCTCGACTCCCGCGTCTTCGATGAGAGCGGCTCCGCCGATCTCGCTGAGGCCGAACTCGACGTCTCGGGAGGATGAGGATGCCCACCGACACCTCCGCGCGCATCGCCCGGGCCTCGGGCAGCGTCGCGGACTACTCGCCGCGCGACGAGGAGCGCTGGGTCATCGAACCGGCGAAGAACCCGCGCCGTTCGGCCTTCCAGCGCGATCGGGCGAGGGTCCTCCATTCCTCGGGGCTGCGCCGCCTCGGAGCGAAGACGCAGGTCGTCTCGCCCGGCACCGACGACTTCGTCCGCACCCGGCTCACGCACTCCCTCGAAGTCGCACAGGTCGGGCGCGAACTCGCCCGCTACCTCGGCTGCGACCCCGACATCGTCGACACCGCGTGCCTGAGCCACGACCTCGGGCATCCGCCCTTCGGCCACCACGGGGAGACGATCCTCGACCGGCTCTGCGCCGACATCGGCGGATTCGAGGGCAACGCGCAGACCCTGCGCCTCGTCACCCGGATCGAACCGAAGGTCATCGCCCCCGACGGCCGTCCGGCCGGGCTCAACCTCACCCGGGCCAGCCTCGACGCGCTGACGAAGTACCCGTGGCCGCGCGCCGAAGCCGCGGCCGGGCGACGCGACTCCGGGGTGCGGAAGTTCGGCGTCTACGACGACGACCTCGCCGTCTTCGACTTCTACCGGGACGGCGTCGACAACGGCCGCCGCTGCCTCGAAGCCCAGGTCATGGACTTGGCCGACGACATCTCGTACTCCGTTCACGACGTCGAGGACGCCGTCGTCGCCGGTCACCTCCGCCTCGGCGAATTCGCCGACGAGGTCCGCCGCTTCGAGCTCTTCGAGATCACCCGCCAGTGGTACCTGCCCGAGACCGATGACGCGGAGATGGACAAGGCGCTCACCAGGCTGCAGGCCGCCGCGTACTGGCCGGCCGAGGACTTCGACGGGTCACGGCGGGCCCAGGCGGCGCTCAAGCACATGACGAGCCAGCTCATCGGCCGCTTCGTCGGGGCCGCGGAGGCCGCCACCCGTGAGGAGTACGGCTGGGAGCCCCTCAACCGCTACGCCGCCTCCCTCGTCGTGCCCGAGTCCACGGCCGTCGAGATCGCCGTGCTCAAGGGCATGGCGACACTGACCGTCATGGTCGCCGAGGACCGCCTGCGCCTCCACGACATCCAGGACACCGTGATCACGAACCTCGCCGAATGGTACGACGCCCACCCCGACGGGCTCGACCCGATGTTCGCCGCCGACCACGCAGAGGCCGCCGACGACGCGGCCCGGCTGCGGGTCATCGCCGACCAGATCGCCTCGCTGACCGACCATTCGGCGTGGACGCTCTACCACCGGATCCAGGCGGGGGCGGGGGACCGGCTCTAGACCATGGCGGGACTCATCAAGCGCGAGGACATCGACGAACTGCGCTCGCGCACGCGCATCGACGAGGTCGTCGGAGAGTTCGTCACGCTCAAGACCGCGGGCATCGGCTCCCTCAAGGGACTGTGCCCGTTTCACGATGAGAAGACCCCGTCGTTCCATGTCCGCCCGCAGGTCGGGATGTACCACTGCTTCGGCTGCGGGGAATCCGGTGACGTCTTCACCTTCCTCCAGAAGGTCGAACAGCTCAGCTTCGTCGAGGCCGTCGAGATGCTCGCCGGCCGCATCGGCATGCACCTGCGCTACGAGGACGGCAAAGGCCCCGACCGAGAGCAGGCGAGCAGGCGGCAGCGCCTCCTCGAGATGCACGAGGTCGCCGAGCGCTTCTTCGCCGCAGCGCTGTCCGAGGAGGCCGGGCAGATCGCGCGCGACTTCCTCGCCGCGAAGGGCTTCCCGGTCGGTGAGCACCCCCGCTTCGGCATCGGCTTCGCCCCGAAGTCGTGGGATGCCCTGACCGGTCATCTGCGCCGGGCCGGCTTCAGCGATGAGGAGATCCTCGCCGCCGGTCTGGCCAGCGAGGGCAGCCGCGGCATCTACGACCGGTTCCGCGGACGCGTGATGTGGCCGATCCGGGACATGACGGGGCGGACGATCGGCTTCGGGGCCCGCCGGCTCTTCGACGACGATCAGGGGCCGAAGTACCTCAACACCCCGGAGACCGCGCTCTACCACAAGAACCAGGTGCTCTACGGCCTCGATCTCGCCAAACGCGACATCGCGAAGACCAAGCGCGTCGTCATCGTCGAGGGCTACACCGACGTCATGGCCGCTCAGCTCTCCGGCGTCACCCAGGCGGTGGCGACGTGCGGCACCGCCTTCGGCGCCGAGCACGTCAAGATCGTCCGCCGGCTCTTAGGCGATGACCCCAGCGGGCAGGTGATCTTCACCTTCGACGGCGACGAGGCCGGGCAGAAGGCGGCGCTCAAGGCCTTCGAGTTCGAGTCCGAGTTCACCGCGCAGACCTTCGTCGCCGTCGAACCCTCGGGACTCGACCCCAACGATCTGCGGCTGGAGAAGGGCGATGCGGCGATCCGTGAGCTCATCGAGGGCCGCAAACCGCTCTTCGAGTTCGTCATCACCACCGCGATCGCGCAGTTCGACCTCGACACCGTCGAAGGCCGGATCGCGGCAGTGAAGGCCAGCGCCGAGGTGCTCGCGGGGATCCGTGACCGCAACAGTCTCAGCCACTACCACCGGTTCGTCGCCGGGCGCATCGGCGTCGACATCGACGAGGTCGAGGCGGCCGTCAAGACCGCCCGGAGACATCCGCGCCCGACCGGGTCCGACCGCGGCCGCTCGGCACAGGGGCCCGGACAGACCGCCGGAGCGCGCCAGGGTCAGGGTGCCGGCCCCGGGCGCGACCAGGCTGTCCCGGCCCACCCCGGGCAGCGACGCGAGCAGGCGCACCCGCCCAACGGCGAGGGCCGTCCCACCGGCGGCCGCCGGCAGCAGGCGAGCCCGGCCGCTGACGACGTCGGCATCGAGTACGTCTACGACGAGCGCCCCGACGTCTCCGATCTCTCCGCACCGATCACCCCGACGCGGCTGAAGACGGAGAAGGGCGCGCTCATGGTCGCCCTCCAGCACCCCGAGTTCGTCAACGCGAAGCTCTTCGACTCGCTGTCGGAGAAGGCCTTCGAACATCCCGGACACCGCCGGATCCAGGCGGCGCTCAAGCAGGCCGGGGGACTGCGCGCGGCCGCCGCTGCCCCCGGACGGTGGACCGAGACCGTCATGGAGGCCGCCGGCGACGAGCTCGGACCCGACGTCGCCCGTCTCCTCGTCACCCCGCTGCCGGTGTCCGAAGGAGTGAGTGCGGAGAAGTTCGCGCAGGGAATCGTCGCGAAGCTCTTCGACTACGACCTCGAGCGCATCGCCAAGGAGCTCCACTCGCGCCTGCAGCGCCAGAGCTCCGGCGATGCCGAGGCGCAGACCGCGCTCCTGCGCCAGCTCCAGGTCCTCGAGCAGCACCGGGTGCGACTGCGCGAACTCATGACCTGAGATCCCGCCCTGCGGAGGCGGCGAGACGCGTCGGAAGAGTGAAATACTGCACAGATGCAATTTTGCAGTTGATGAAAAGTTGCATCTAGTGCAGAATTATTCGCATGGCTGAGAACGAATCGCTGCGGACCCGGAAAGCCCGTGAGACCCGCACCGCCATCCATGAGGCGGCGCTCACGCGCGTCCTCGACGAAGGGCTCGAAGCGACGACGGTGGCGAACATCGCCGCCGACGCCGGCGTGTCCCCGCGGACGTTCTTCAACTACTACGCGACGAAGGAAGACGCGATCGTCGGTCTCGACGTCGCGAACATCGACGACCAGCTCGTCGCCGACTACGTCGAATCCGACTCAGGCTTCGACACGCTCGCCGAGGACACCGCGAACTTCGTGCGCGAGGCACTCCTCATCGGCACCGAACCCGGACTCTCGAGTCGCCGGCGCGAGCTCTTCGTCGCGTATCCGCAGCTCGTGGGCCGACGCTTCGACCAGGTCGAGGCGCTCGAGGAGCGGGTCTCCGAATACGTGCTCGCCCGGCTCCGGTTCCTCGGTCAGGAGTTCTCGACCGAGGACTCGGCATGGCGCAGCGCCCGGATGCTCACCCAGATGTGCATGGTGCCGCTCCACCATGCGATCCGCGTCGTCAAGCACGCACCCGAACTCGTCGTCGACGAGGAGAGCACCCAGCGGATCTACGACGATTCCCTCGGGCTCTTCCTCAAGGTGCTCGAGAGACTGCGATGAGGACATGACACCGCCCCGCGGTCACGGAGTCGGCGAGGACAGAGACCATTGCGCTGAGAGAACAGATGAGGGAAGAATGAGGGCCGAGAGCCAGGACATGACACAGACAGCCGAAGCACCTGAGAACCACAGCAATGACGCCGCCCCGATGACGACCTCGGCGATCATTCTCCTCTTCGTGGGGTTGATGATCGCGATGTTCATGTTCTCCCTCAACCAGACCGTGCTCGCCACGGCCCTGCCGACGATCGTCGGCGAACTCGACGGCGTCGACCAGATGCTCTGGGTGTCGACGGCCTTCATGCTCGCCTCGACGATCATGATGCCGATCTACGGCAAGGTCGGCGACCTCTTCGGCCGCAAGCCGCTGTTCATGTTCGCGATCAGCTGCTTCCTCGCCGGCTCCGTCTTCGCCCTCCTCGCCCAGGACATGTCGCTGCTGATCTTCGGCCGGGTCCTCCAGGGCATCGGCGGTGGGGGCATGATGATCCTCTCGCAGTCGATCATCGCCTCCGTCGTCCCACCGCGCGAGCGCGGCAAGTACATGGGCATCATGGGCTCGGCCTTCGCCGTGTCCTCGGTCGCCGGCCCCCTCATCGGCGGATGGCTGACGGAGGGCCCCGGTTGGCGCTGGGCGTTCGCGATCAACTTCCCGCTCGGGATCATCGCCCTCATCGCCGCCGCGGTCTTCCTCAAGATCCCCAAGCAGACCCACGGCCCACGGCCGAAGATCGACGTCGGCGGCATGGCGCTCATCTCCGTCATCACCTCGTGCATCGTCCTCGTCTCCGCGTGGGGCGGCCACGACTACGCGTGGGGCTCGTGGCAGATCAACGGTCTCATCGTCCTCGGGGCGCTCGCGATCATCGCGTTCGTCATCGTCGAGGCGAAGGTGAGCGAACCGGTCATCCCGCTGTGGCTGTTCAAGAACCGCGACTTCCTCCTCGCGACGATCGCCGGTCTCTTCATCGGCGTGAGCATGTTCGGCGTCCTGTCCTACATGCCGACCTACCTGCAGATGGTCCACGGCATCGACGCGACCGTCGCCGGACTCATGATGGTCCCGATGATGGGCACGATGCTCATCTCCTCGACCCTGACCGGCTTCGTCGTCGCCCGCACCGGCAAGTACAAGCGCTACCCGCTCACCGGCATCCTCCTCATCGGCGTCTCGCTCATCCTGCTCTCGACCCTCAAGGCCGACAGCCCGGTGTGGGAGCCGATGGTCGGACTCGCCCTGCTCGGCCTCGGCCTGGGACTGAGCATGCAGATCCTCGTCCTCGTCGTCCAGAACGCCTTCCCCGTCGAGATGGTCGGCACGGCGACCGCGTCGAACAATTACTTCCGCCAGGTGGGCGCGACGCTCGGCATGGCGTTCATCGGCTCGGTGTTCACCCAGCGCCTGCTCGAGAACATCGAGTCCGGCATCCGCAGCCTCGCCGCCTCGAACCCGAACCTCGAGCTGCCGCAGATCTCGTCGACCGGGCTGACCCCGCAGATCGTCGGGGACCTGCCCGAACCGATCCACGCGCTCATCATCAACGCGTACAACGACGCGCTCGTCCCGCTCTTCCTCTGGGTCGCGCCGCTGGCGTTCCTCGGCTTCGTCATCCTCCTCTTCCTGCCGAACACGCCGCTCGCGTCGACGCTGAAGAGCCAGGACGCCGCCGCCCGTGAGCATGTCGTCACCCACGAACACGCCGCCGAGGTGCCCGTCGACGCCGATTCCTCGCTGCAGGGGCCATCCGATAGTCTGGCTGTGCCGCTGACCACGAAGGACTCCACGGATGACGACACTGACGATTCTCAACCCGCCAGGCAGCCCGGTTCCCGACCGGCTCACTGAGCTCGGCCGCCGTGACGACGTCGACATCCGCATCGTCACGGCAGACCGCCTCGGCGAGGCCCTGCCCGGCACCGAGGTGCTCCTCCTCTGGGACTACTTCTCCACAGCACTGACCGAGGTCTTCGACGCAGCCGACGAGCTGCGCTGGATCCACGTCGCGGCCGCCGGTGTCGATGCGCTCCTCTTCGACGAGCTCATCGCCTCCGAGGTCGTCGTGACGAACGCCCGCGGAGTCTTCGACCGGCCGATCGCCGAGTTCGTCCTCAGCCTCGTCCTCATGCACGCGAAGTCGGCGCTCGGCTCGCTCGCCGACCAGCGGGAGCACCGCTGGAACCGACGCTCGACCCGTGACCTCGCCGGCACACGGGCCCTCATCGTCGGCACCGGGGCGATCGGTCGGGAGATCGCCCGCGTGCTGCGCGCCCTCGGCGTCGACGTCAGCGGGGCGGGCAGCCGTGCCCGCAGCGGGGACGCCGACTTCGGCGACGTCATCGACTCCGCCGACCTCGCCGCGCACCTGACCGGGGTCGACTGGGTCATCGACGTCGCCCCGCTCACCGACCGCACCGCGGGTCTCTTCGACGCCGAGGTGTTCGCGGCGATGGAGCCGCACGCGGTCTTGGTCAACGTCGGCCGCGGGGCGACCGTCGACACCGATGCCCTCGTCACCGCGCTGGAGACCGGGGCGATCGCCGGCGCCGGCATCGATGTCGTCGACGTCGAGCCGCTGCCGGCCGACCACCGGCTGTGGGAGGCGCCGAACGTCATCATCACCCCGCACATGTCCGGTGACACCGAGGGGTGGCGCGAGCGGCTCCTCGATCAGTTCCTCGACCTCGTCGAGACGTATCTGTCCGGTCGCCCCTTCGCCCACACCGTCGACAAGGAAGCAGGGTACGTCCGATGAGCACCGCTGAGGTCCCCGACGACCGGGCCTTCCTCGCCCGCACCCTCTCCGACCTCGTCGCGATCCGCCGGGCCCGGCTGCTGAGCATGCTCGTGCTGGCGATGGCGATGCTCGTCGCGGGTCTTGGCGCGGCGCTGCAGGCCCAGGGGGAGCGGGTCGACGCCGTGCTGCTCTTCTCGGCGTTCAGCCTCATCATGATCGGCATCGTCTGCGCCCTCGGCGCGCTCGTCGCATGGACCCGGCTGCGCCGCGACATCCTCGACTCCGTGGCGGCCAGACGACCGGCGAGCACGCGGGCTCCACGGTCGAAGGGCGGGGGCATGGCGGTGGCGATCGCCTTCGTCGTCCTCGGGATCCTCCTCGGCTTCCTGCTCGTGCCCGAGACGCCCATCCTCGCCGGTGCCGTCGTCCTGTCCTGCCTGCTGCTCGCGTGCCTCGGTCCGATCTGGGCCCATGAGCTCTCGACCGGCGATGACCGGCTCGCGTTCATGCTCGCCGACGACGACGACCTTGCCGCCCGGTTCGCGACATTCACCCCGATCTGGCTCCACGACGCGATGGAGACCGAACGCGCGGCCCGCGAGGACCGCTGAGAGACCGGCCGCCTCGGTGCGGGCCCGATCCGACTGCGGATCACGCTGCGCGCCGAAGACGACGAAGCGCCCCCGTCCGAGAGGTCGGGGGCGCTTGCCGGTCGCTGACGATCAGTTCGAGACTGCGGGGAACGACGGGGTGTCGACGTCGGCCATCTCGGCCACGCAGCGGATGACCTGGTGGCTGTAGCCGAACTCGTTGTCGTACCACACGTAGACGACGACGCGGTCCTCGTCGACGATCGTGGCCAGACCGTCGACGACACCCGCGCGTCGCGAGCCGACGAGGTCGGTCGAGACGAGCTCGGGGGAGGCGACGTAGTCGACCTGGTTGCGCAGCGGCGAGTTCATCGAGGTCTCGCGGAGGAATCCGTTGAGCTCGTCGACGGTCGTGGGGTTCTCGAGGTTGAGGTTGAGGATCGCCATCGACACGTTCGGGGTGGGCACGCGGATCGCGTTGCCCGACAGCTTGCCCTTGAGCTCCGGCAGCGCCTTGGCCACGGCCTTCGCCGCACCCGTCTCCGTGAGCACCATGTTCAGACCCGCCGCACGTCCGCGACGCGAGCCCTTGTGGAAGTTGTCGATGAGGTTCTGATCGTTCGTGAACGAGTGCACCGTCTCGACGTGGCCGTTGCGGACGCCGAAGCGGTCGTTGAGCGCCTTGAGCACCGGGGTGATCGCGTTCGTCGTGCACGAGGCCGCCGAGAGGATCGTGTCGGCGTCGGTGATGTCATGCGAGTTGACGCCGAAGACGATGTTCTTGATGTCGCCCTTGCCGGGAGCGGTGAGGATGACCTTTGCAGCACCCTTGGACTGCAGGTGCTTCGACAGGCCCTCTTCGTCGCGCCACTTGCCGGTGTTGTCGACGATGATCGCGTCGTTGATGCCGTACTCGGTGTAGTCGACCGTCGAGGGGTCATCGGAGTAGATGACCTGGATGAGGGTGCCGTTGGCGAGGATCGTGTTGTTCTCCTCGTCGACGACGATGCTGCCGTCGAACTTCCCGTGCACCGAGTCGCGGCGCAGCAGGGACGCGCGCTTGACGATGTCGTTCTCCCCGCCCTTGCGCACGACGATGGCCCGCAGGCGCATCCCGGTGCCGCCGGAGCGTTCGATGAGGATGCGGGCGAGCAGACGGCCGATGCGTCCGAACCCGTAGAGGACGACGTCGCGGGGCTCCCCGTCGGAGGACTCGCTGCCGATGACCGACTCGAGCTCCTCGGCGAGGAACTCCGCCGTCGAGGCGGACTGCTCATCGCGCTTGACGATGAGGCGACCGAGGTCGATGCGCGCGGAGCTGAGGTCGAGCTCGGCGAGCGCCCGGACGACCTCGAGCGTGGTTTCGATGTCGAGCTCTTCGCCGAGGAAGTGGCGGGCGTAGCGGTGGGCCTTGATCATGCCGGTCACGGACTTGCCCTGGAGCGAGCGCCCGAACAGGGTGAGCAGCACGTCGTTGTTGCGGTGGAGGCGGCCGACCAGCGGGATGAGTTCTTCCGCGGCAGTCTGCTTCTTCTCCCACTCGTCGAGACGAGCGGCTGTTGCTTGAGTCAAAGGTCGAGTCCCCTTATATTCAATTGGTCGATTCCCGCCCCAAGTCTACCGTGTCGACCCCGCGCTCCTTGACCGGCGTTCGTCGTAGCGCTTGAACCCGAGCAGCGTGAGCGCGACGAGTCCGACGCCGGTGATGAGAGCGCCGAGGCTCTGGACCTGAAGCTCGGGCGCGACGAACCTGCGGTGCGGGGCCGAGTCCTCCGGCAGCGGCGGCGGCACCGCGGTGCCGATCCAGGCGGCGACGAAGAGGATGATGCGGGCGAAGACGTTCATCGTCAGCATCACGGCGATGATCGACCCGAACACACCCGCGGCCTTCCCCGCGGAGAAGAGGTCGACGAGGACGGTGGCGAGGTTGAGCAGGATCGTGAAGGCGACGGCGCCGATGAGTGAACCGCGCACCTTCGCCTGCTGATTGACCGGATGCTCGGGCAGCATCGTGAAGAGGAACATGAAGATCAGCCACGAGGCGCCGAAGGTGATGATCATCGGGACGACGACGAGGAGGCCCGACATCCAGCCGGAGAGGTCGAAGAGATCGGTGATGAAGCTGCGCAGCCCCGTGCCGATGACCGTGAGGCCGGCGGTGAGCAGCAGACCGACGATGAGTCCGAGCAGGGTCACGGTGTTCGAGAAGAACTTCTTGACCAGCGGCTGGTTGACGTCGTCGTCGAAGTCGTCGTGGAGCTGGGCGCGGACGGCCGCGCCGAGGTTGCCGATGAATCCCTGCCCGGTGTAGAGACCGGCGAGGATGCCGAAGATCCCGACCGCCTGCCAGTCGTTGAGGAATCCCTCGAGCTGGTCGGTCAGGGTCGAATTGCCGGGGGAGAAGTCCTCGATCTGCTGGGTGATGACGGGAACGAGGTCGGGTCGGACGACGTCGAGGACGAAACCGAGTCCTGCGAAGGTGAACATCGCGATCGGAATGACCGCGAGAACGAGGAAGTACGTGATCGCGGCCCCGAACTGGTTGCCCAGGCGCGTGATGAAGCGCTGGACGGCGCGAACGAGATGGGCGGGGCCGGGCTGATTGATCGCCTGGTGGCCGGCTTCGGCCATGGGACTGCGTGAGGCCAGGATCTTCGCTGGTGTCACTGGGTGCTCCTCCTTCTTGGGCATCGCCTTACAGACTATCCGCTGGGAGCGCTCTGTGAGCGAAAGGTCGACCTGTTCTCTACACTACAGAACATGCCGCTCACCGCTTCGACCTCCGTCCTGGTCACGGCCTCCGCCTCCGGCGCCGCTGAGAACCTCAGCGGCTTCTCCGCGTGGACGGTGGCGATCATGGAGACGCTCGGGCCCCTCGGCGTCGGGTTCCTCGTGTTCCTCGACAACATCTTCCCGCCGATCCCGAGCGAGCTTGTGCTGCCGCTGGCCGGCTTCACGGCGAGTCGCGGTCAGCTCAGTCTCGTCCTCGCCATCGTCTTCGCCACGATCGGATCGGTCGTCGGGGCTCTCGTGCTCTACGCGGTGGGCCGGTGGATCGGACTCGACCGGATCGTGCGGATCGCGGTGAAGATGCCGCTCGTCGACGTCGCCGACGTCCACAAGACGATCGCGTGGTTCGACCGCCACGGTGACAAGGCCGTCTTCTTCGGGCGGATGATCCCGATCTTCCGCTCCCTCATCTCCATCCCGGCAGGCATGCGGGCGATGCCGATGCTCAAGTTCCTCCTCCTCACGGCCGCCGGCAGCACGATCTGGAATACGATCCTCATCGTCGCAGGCTTCTACCTCGGTGAGAACTGGTCGATCGTCGAGACCTACGCCGGGTACTTCCAGACGCTCGTCATCGTCGTCGTCGCGGTCGCCGTCGTCGCGTGGATCGTGCTCAAGGTCCGCAAGCGGCGTCGCCAGCGCGCGACGGGAACCCACGACTCCGACTTCGAGCGGGAGCAGGACGCCGAGCCCGGCGGCACCCCTTAAGCGATGAATGAGCGAAGCCCGACCAAGTGGTCGGGCTTCAGTCATTCACCTCGGCGGAATGGAGCGTCCACCGGGCTCACTTCACCCAGGCCGCCGCGGTGCTCTCGAACGGAACCTCCTCGCCCGTTGCCACCGGACCGGGAGCAGTGCCGTCGCCGAACGGCGAACCGCCGAGCTCCTCACGACCGTGCGGAGTCAGCCAGCCCGACAGGTCCGGACCGACGGGAACGATGCCGGTGGGATTCACGTCCTTGTGGACGATGTAGTAGTGGTCCTTGATCTGCGGGAAGTCGATCGTGTCGCCGAATCCCGGCGTCTGATAGAGGTCGCGGGCGTAGCCCCAGAGGTTCGGGAAGTCCCGCAGCGCGGTGCGGTTGGCCTTGAAGTGCCCGTAGTAGACGGGATCGAAGCGCGCGAGCGTCGTGAAGAGCCGGACATCGGCCTCGGTGATCGACTCACCCATGAGGTAGCGCCGGGTCGCCAGCCGCTCCTCGACGGTGTCGAGGGCAGTGAACAGACGGTCGAAGGCCTTCTCATAGGCCTCCTGCGAGCCGGCGAAGCCCGACCGGTAGACCCCGTTGTTGATCTCCGTGTAGATCATCCGCATGAGGGACTCCATCTCGTCCCGTGACTCCTCCGGCCACAGGTTCGGCGCACCCTCGCGGTGGTAGGCCGTCCACTGGGTCGAGAAGTCCTCGGTGATCTGCGCGAAGTCGTTCGTCACGACCGCACCGGAGGGGATGTCGACGATCGCGGGCACCGTGATGCCACGCGGGTAGTCGGGATAGCGCTTGAAGAACGCCTCCTGGAGCCTCTCGATCCCGAGCACCGGATCGACGCCGCCTGGATCGAGGTCGAAGGTCCACGAGCGCTTGTCGTGGGTGGGCCCGGGCATCCCGAGCGAGATGACGTCCTCGAGACCGAGGAGACGTCGGACGATGACCGTCCGATTGGCCCACGGGCAGGCGCGGGCGGCGATGAGGCGGTAGCGGCCGGGTTCGACGGGCCACTGCGCGTCGGGATCGTCGAGGATGCGGTCCTCGATGTAGTTCGTGTCGCGGTTGAACTCCGCGCCCTTCTCGACGTACGAGCCGGACGTGTCTGTGTCGGCGGTGTTCGTCTCGGTGTCGTTCGACATGGGGATGTCCTCTCTCACGCGACTGAGTGCGTCGGGTCGGCCGCCCGGGGTGAGCGGGCGACCGACCCGACGTCACGATGGTTGAAACTTCATCTTACTCAGCTGACCATCGCCGCGTCTCCCCACCCGCCTCAGTCGGCGTAGAGCGCTTCGATCTCGTCGGCGAAGTCCTTGCCGAGCAGGTGGCGCTTGACCGACTGCTTCGCCGAGAGATAGCCGTTGGCTTCGCTGAGCTCGACGGGCACGATGCGGAACTTCTTGATGCCCTCGGCCCGGGAGACGGTCCGATTGACGCGCTCGATCGCCTTCTCGATCGTCTGGCGCACGGTCTCGTCCTCGGCCGCCTCGGCGAGGGTCATCTCCGGCAGATCATGATTTTTAAGCCACGTCGGCAACATCTCCGGGTCGAGGAAGATCAGTGCGGTGATGTACTTGCGGTTGTCGCCGACGAGCACCGGCTGGCCGATGATCGGGTGGCGGCGCAGCGCGTCCTCGAGCGGGGCGGGGGCGATGTTCTTGCCGCTCGAGGTGACGATGAGCTCCTTCTTGCGCCCGACGATGCTGAGGTAGCCGTCCTCGTCGAGCGACCCGAGGTCACCGGTGGCGAACCAGCCGTCGTGGAACTCCTTGGCCGTGGCCTCGGGGTTCTTCCAGTACTCGCGGAAGACGGGCACGCCCTTGGCGAGGATCTCGCCGTCGGGGGCGATCGCCACGGTCGCTCCGGGCAGGGGCACGCCGACGGTGCCGATCTTCGAGTTCTCGGGGACGTTGACCGTGATCGGGGCCGTCGTCTCCGTGAGGCCGTAGCCCTCGAGGACGACGAGGCCGATGCCGCGGTAGAAGTGGCCGAGGTGGGTGCCCAGCGGCCCGCCGCCGGAGACCGCCCACTTGACGTTGTTGCCCATGATCTCCCGCAGCTTGCGGTAGACGAGGGTGTCGAAGAGCGCGTGCTGGGCCTTGAGCGTGAGCGGGACCTTGCCGGCGTCGAGGGCCTTCGAATAGGCGACGGCGACCTGCTCGGCCCGGCGGAAGATCTTCTCCTTGCCGCCGGCCTGCGCCTTCGCGAGCGCGGAGTTGAAGACCTTCTCGAAGACCCGGGGCACGCCGAGGATGAACGTCGGCTTGAAGCTGCCGAGGGCGTCGGTGAGCTTCGTCAGGTCGGCCTGGTGGGCGAGCAGCCCTCCCGTGCTCACGCAGAGGACCTCGATGAAGCGGGCGAAGACGTGGGCCTGGGGGAGGAAGAGGAGGCAGCGGGCGTCACCGCCGGTGACCTCGCTGATCTGCTCTTCGGCGGCCTGTGCGGTCTGGACGAAGTTCGCATGCGTGAGCACGCAGCCCTTGGGCCTGCCCGTCGTCCCGGAGGTGAAGATGATCGTCGCGATCGACTCGCTGCCGACCTCGCTGCGGCGGGCCTCGAGGTCGGCGTCGCTGACGGATTCGCCCGCGGCGGCGAGCTCGCGGAAGGCGCCCTCGTCCCAGATCCACAGCGTGGGGGCCGGAAGCCCCGCGGCGGCCGCGGCGTCGCGGACGCGCTGGGCGTGCTCCTGCGTGGCGACGAGGCCGGCGGTGACCTCGGCGTTCTCGAGCATCCACGCGAGCTGATCCTGCGAGGAGGTGTCATAGAAGGGCACGGAGATCGCGCCGGCGAACCACACGGCGTAGTCCGACAGCGTCCAGTCGAAGGAGGTCGGACCGAAGATGCCGACCTTGTCCTCGAGCCCGACCCCGGAGGCCATGAGTCCCTTGGCGACGGCGCGGACCTCATCGACGAACTCCGCCGTCGTCACCTCGACCCACTCGTCGCCGACGGCCTTGGCCAGTGCCGGATGGGTGGGGGCGGTGGCGAGGCGGTTGAGAAGGATGTCGGTCGTCGACGACGTCGTGTCCACCTCGTACCCGACGACCGGAGTGGCTGACTGGGGCATTGTCTGTGGGCTCATGCGTACTCCTTCGGGACATAAGTTACTGCCCAGTTACTTTACTGTGCGATCGTTAAGTACTTTACTGTGCGAACGTTCAGCCGTGAAATCGATCACGTTTGCCGGGTGATCATGTCTCGTCTGCAGTCTAGCCAGTTCAGCGCGTGAGCGTTCAGGCTACGATGGATCAAACCCGATCACTGGCGAAGGAAGGTAATGTCGACGAACCCTGAGGACACCGGTTTCCGCTACGACGCGGAACTGGCGGAGAAGATCGAGACGTCATGGCAGCGCACCTGGGAGCAGGCGGGAACGTACCACGCCCCCAACCCGACCGGTGATCTCAGCCAGGACCTCGCCGCCTCCGCCCCGCAGTCCTCGTACGGGCCGCCGGACAACCTCGGCGAGCGGGAGTCCCTCTACATCATGGACATGTTCCCGTACCCCTCGGGTGCGGGCCTCCACGTCGGCCATCCGCTCGGGTATCTCGGCACCGACGTCTTCGGCCGCTATCAGCGGATGCGCGGACGCAACGTCATGCACGCGCTGTCCTACGACGCCTTCGGACTGCCCGCCGATCTCTACGCGGTGCAGACGGGCCAGCATCCGCGGATCACGACCGACGCGAACATCACGAACATGACCGGTCAGCTGCGTCGCCTCGGGCTCGCCCACGACGCGCGTCGCAGCTTCGCGACGACCGACGACGACTTCGTCAAGTGGACGCAGTGGATCTTCCTGCAGATCTTCAACTCGTGGTACGACCCCGAGGCGCAGGCACCGGGGGAGGACTCTGCCGGTGCTGCGCGTCCGATCTCCACCCTCATCGAGCAGTTCGCGAGCGGGCAGCGGCCGACCCCCGACGGGCGGGACTGGGCGCAGCTGAGCGCCGCGGAGCAGGAGGACGTCCTCCAGGGCTACCGGCTGGCCTACGTCTCGGAGTCCCCGGTCAACTGGGCGCCGGGACTGGGCACCGTGCTCGCGAACGAGGAGGTCACCGCCGAGGGTCTGTCCGAGCGCGGCAACTTCCCCGTCTACACGCGCACCCTGCGCCAGTGGAACATGCGCATCACGGCGTATGCCGACCGCCTCATCGACGACCTCGACGCCCTCGACTGGCCGAGTGCGATCCGCGCGATGCAGGTCAACTGGATCGGACGGTCGAAGGGCGCTCTGCTGCGCCTGCCTCTCATGCCCGCC
The DNA here is from genome assembly GCF_005502845.1 of Brevibacterium sp. 2SA. Lineage (NCBI taxonomy): Bacteria > Bacillati > Actinomycetota > Actinomycetes > Micrococcales > Brevibacteriaceae > Brevibacterium > Brevibacterium sp. 2SA. The sequence goes on from NZ_SCMW01000001.1 coordinate 19,174, forward strand.
GCTGCCACGGCCGCCGACGCCGATTCGACGACCGAGGAGTCCATCGAGGTCTTCACGACGCGCCCGGACACACTCTTCGGCGCCACCTACCTCGTGCTCTCACCCGAGCACCCGGCCGTCGCCGACCTCACTGCGGCGCAGTGGCCCGAGGGTACGCCCGAGCGCTGGCGCGGAGGAGCAGGCACCCCCGCCGAGGCGATCGCCGCCTACCAGCGTGCGGCCGCGGCCAAGACCGACGCCGACCGGCAGCAGAGCCGGGAGAAGACCGGCATCTTCACCGGCTCCTCGGCGCTCAACCCTGCAACCGGTGAGCAGATCCCGATCTTCGTCGCCGACTACGTCCTCATGGGCTACGGCACCGGGGCGATCATGGCGGTGCCCGCCGAGGACGCCCGCGACTGGGAGTTCGCGAAGGAGTTCGGTCTGCCCTACGTCCGCACGGTACAGCCCCCGGAGGGCCACGACGAGGACTCGCCGTACACGGGCGAGGGGGTGATGATCAACTCCGCGAACGAGTCGATCGACGTCAACGGCCTGTCGATCGCCGAGGCGAAGGCCGCGGTCACCGCATGGCTGGCCGGTCTGGGGCTGGCCGAGGAGACGACGCAGTACCGGCTGCGCGACTGGCTCTTCTCCCGCCAGCGCTACTGGGGTGAGCCGTTCCCGATCGTCTACGACGAGCACGGCACCCCGATCGCGCTGCCCGACGACCAGCTGCCCGTCCAGCTGCCCGAGGTCGACGACTTCGCCCCGCGGACCTATGCCCCCGACGACGCCGACTCCCAGCCGGAGCCGGCCCTGTCGCGCAACCGGGAGTGGGTCGAGGTCGAACTCGACCTCGGCGACGGACCGCGCACCTACTACCGCGAGACGAACACGATGCCCAACTGGGCCGGGTCCTCGTGGTACCAGCTGCGCTACGCCGACCCCAACAACTCCGATGCCGTCGTCGACCCGGCCAACGAGGCCTACTGGCTGGGGCCGCGGGCGTCGAAGCCGCGAGGAGGGGCCGACCTCTACGTCGGCGGACAGGAGCACGCGGTGCTCCACCTCCTCTACGCCCGCTTCTGGCACAAGGTGCTCTTCGACCTCGGGTACATCTCCTCGTCCGAGCCGTTCCACCGGCTCGTCAACCAGGGCTACATCCAGGCCTACGCCTACACCGATGCCCGCGGCGTCTACGTCCCGGCCGCCGACGTCGAGGAGCGCACCGACGAGGCGGGCGAGACGACGTTCTGGTACTCAGGCGAGCAGGTCAACCGCGAGTACGGCAAGATCGGCAAGTCGCTGAAGAACTCCGTCATGCCCGATGAGATCTACGACGCCTACGGCGCGGACACGTTCCGCGTCTACGAGATGTCGATGGGGCCGATCGAGCAGGATCGGCCGTGGGAGACCCGAGCCGTCGTCGGCGCGCAGCGCTTCCTCCAGCGCGTGTGGCGCCTCTTCGTCGACGAGGCGACCGGTGAGTCCGTCGTCGCCGCGGGCACCGCCGATCCCGAGACGCTCAAGGTCGCGCACCAGGTCATCGCCGGAGTCCGCGACGACATGGACCACCTGCGCTTCAACACGGCGATCTCGAAGCTCATCGTGCTCACCAACCACCTGACGAAGCAGGGTAGTGCGACCGTCGACGTCCTCGAGCCGTTGGCGATCATGCTCTCGCCCTTCGCCCCGCACCTCGCCGAGGAGCTGTGGAAGCGGCTGGGGCACGAGTCGTCGATCACCTACGTCGACTTCCCCGAGGCCGACCCCGCCTACCTCGTCGCCGACACCGTCACCGCGGTCGTCCAGATCAAGGGCAAGGTGCGCGCGCGGCTCGACGTCGCCCCCGACATCACCGCCGAGGACCTCGAAGCCCTGGCGCTGGCCTCGCCGAACGTCCAGCGCACGCTCGACGGCGCCGGGGTGCGCAAGGTCATCGTCAAGGCACCCAAGCTCGTCAACATCGTTCCCGACGCGTGAACCGCTGACCGGCTCCGGTCACCGAAGAGAGAAGGACCCCTGACTCCCATGAGCTCCATCGCCGCCGTTCAGGACGAGATCCGCACTGCGCTCGGTGTGCGTCCGCAGATCGATCCCGCCACCGAGGTGATCCGCCGTGTCGAATTCCTCGTCGACTACGTGCTCACCACCGGGGTGCGCGGGCTCGTCCTCGGCATCAGCGGGGGACAGGACTCGACGCTGGCCGGCCGACTCTGCCAGTTGGCGGTCGAAACCCTGCGGCGGCGCGGAGAGAAGGCCGAGTTCTACGCGGTGCGTCTGCCCTACCACGTCCAGGCCGACGAATCCGATGCGCAGGACGCGCTGAAGTTCATCGCCGCCGACCACGAGATCGTCTTCAACATCGGCGCGGCCACGGACGCCGCCGCTGAGGAGTACCGCGAGGCGATGGGCGAGCCGATCTCCGACTTCGGCAAGGGCAACGTCAAGGCGCGCCTGCGGATGACCGCGCAGTTCGAGATCGCCGGGGAGAAACGCCTCCTCGTCGTCGGCACCGATCATGCCGCCGAGGCGGTCACCGGGTTCTTCACGAAGTTCGGTGACGGGGCTGCCGACGTCATCCCGCTGTCGGGCCTGAGCAAGCGGCAGGGACGGGAGCTGCTGCGCCACCTCGGCGCGCCGGAGCACCTGACGACGAAGACCCCGACGGCGGACCTCCTCGACGAGGATCCCGGTCAGACCGACGAATCGTCCCTGGGGCTGACCTACGAGCAGATCGACGACTTCCTCGAAGGCAACGAGATCGACGCCGAGGCGGCCCAGCGGCTCATCGACCGCTACCGGGCGACCGAGCACAAGCGCCGCACCCCGGTGACCCCGACCGACAACTGGTGGATCCGGCACTGACGGGGTCTCAGGTGTCGCCGGCTCCTCAGGCGGTCAGCCCGAGCTCGAGCGCGGTCTGCTTGAACTCCCAGCGGGCGGTGACGAACGTGTCGCCGAGGCTCTCCCCGCGGCTGCGCGCCTCCGTGTACTCACGCCACCCGCCCTTGCGCGAGTCGCCGGGGGTGATCTCCCGCTTCGCCTCGTCGTCGGCGACGACGCGGGTCTCCTCGTTCACCCAGATCGACAGCGCTTCGGCGGCCCGGTAGAGGTTCATGAACGCCGTGTGCGAGCGGGGGTTGTCGAAGCTCGACTTCGCGAACTCCTCACGGAACGTGTGGAGCGGGGCGAGCTCGTCGACGGCGAGGGTGCCGAACGTCGCATCGAGACGCAGGGACTGGATGAGGCCGTCGGAGTCGGGGATGAGGGTGAGGATCCGCTGAGCCCGCGTCTCGTCGGGGATCTGCGCGACCTCCTCGGCGACAGGGGTCAGGCCCACCGCATCCATCCGTCCGCGTTCGGTCGCGAGGCTGCCGCGCAGGGCATCGATCTGGGTCTGGGCGCGCCGCCATTCGCCGTGGAAGATCAGCAGGGCGGCAGCGGCACCGAGGCAGAGCACGATCCCGATGAGCCACGCGAACGGGTGGAGGGCGGGGATGGCGAAGAGCACGATGCCCGCGACGATGAGGACGGCGAGAACCACCGCGGCGGTCGAGTTGGTGAGGAAATCCAGGAAACGCTTCACACTGACAAGACTACTGTTTCGACCTCCGTAAATCGTGTAGGCGATCGTGCATGCAGGTGGCATATAGTGTGCGTGAAAATGCTCGGACGAAACGAGGTAGTGCCAGGTGTTGATTTCGGTCATCGGTTGTGGGTATCTGGGAGCCGTGCATGCGGCGGCCATGGCGTCGCTGGGTCACGAGGTCGTCGGCGTCGACGTCGACGAGGCGAAGATCGCGGCTCTGCGTGACGGACGCCCGCCGTTCTTCGAACCGGGACTCGCCGATCTCCTCGTCGAGGGTCAGGAGAAGGGCAGTCTCGACTTCACGACGGATGTCTCCCGGGCCGCCGAGGCGAGCGTCCACTTCGTGTGCGTGGGCACCCCGCAGCGGCGCGGGGAGTTCGCCGCTGACGTCACGTACGTCGATGCCGCCGTCGACTCGCTCCTGCCGCATCTGGCGCCCGGTGCGGTGGTCGTCGGCAAGTCGACGGTGCCGGTGGGCACGGCGGCCCGGTTGGCTGCGCTCGTCGAACCGGCCGGGGGGATGCTCATGTGGAATCCCGAGTTCCTCCGTGAGGGCCACGCCGTCGAGGACACCCTCCACCCCAACCGTCTCGTCTACGGTGTCGCCGAAGGCGAGGCCGGAGTCGCGGCGACGGCGGCGCTTGATGAGGTCTACGCGCCGATGCTTGAGGCCGACACGCCGCGGCTCGTCGCGGACTTCGCGACCGCGGAGCTGGTGAAGACCGCGGCGAACTCGTTCCTCGCGACGAAGATCTCCTTCATCAACGCGATGGCCGAACTCTGTGAGGCCTCCGGGGCCGATGTCACGCTGCTGGCGGATGCGATCGGGATGGACGATCGGATCGGGCGGAAGTTCCTCAACGCCGGCCTCGGCTTCGGCGGGGGCTGTCTGCCCAAGGACATCCGTGCGTTCATGGCCCGCGCCGGGGAGCTCGGGGCCGATCAGGCGGTGGCGTTCCTCAAGGAGATCGACTCGATCAACATGCGCAGGCGGGTGCGGATGGTCGACATCGCCCGGGACGCGCTCGGCGGGTCGTTCATCGGCAAGCGGGTGACGATCCTCGGGGCGGCGTTCAAACCCGACAGCGATGATGTCCGCGACTCCCCGGCGCTCGCGGTGGCCCGGCTCATCGGCACGCAGGGCGGGGTCGTCACGGTCACCGACCCGGAAGCTGTGGCGAACGCGTCCCGGGCGTTTCCCGAGCTCAGCTTCGTCACCGACACCACCGAGGCGCTGACCGGGGCGGATGCGGTGCTGCTGCTGACCGAGTGGCAGGAGTACCGGGATCTCGACCCGGAGGTCGTCGGCGGTCTCGTGGCCGGGCGGGTGCTCGTCGACGGGCGCAATGTGCTCGACCCGCACACGTGGCGGTCGGCAGGGTGGACGTACCGGGCGCTGGGCCGGCCATGAGGATCGGTCTCGTCACCGATTCGACCGCCCAGCTCCATGATGCCGAGGCGGCCCGGCTGCGCGAGACCACCGGCGGCCTCTTCGCGGTCGTCCCGCTCACCGTGCTCATCGACGGGGTCGCCTACATCGACGGTGAACTCGATCCTGACCGGCTGTGTGCGGCGATGGACGCCGGCTCCGAGGTGAGCACCTCGATGGCCACACCCGCCCGGTTCGCCGCCGCGTACGCCGATCTCATCGACCACGGCGCCGAGGCGATCATCGTCGTCACGATGTCCGGGGAGCTCTCGGGCACCCGCGATTCGGCGGTCACCGCGGCGACCGACCAGCCGGTGCTCATCGACGTCGTCGACTCGCGCACCACCTCGGCGGGACTCGCCGGGGCCGTCGCAGTCGCCGCCGCCGGGATCGGGCGCGGCGAGGACGTCGCATCGATCGCCGGCACCGTCGCCGACTGGTGTGCGGGGGAGACGATGACCGTCTTCGCTCCGCAGAACCTCGAACACCTCCGCCGAGGCGGTCGCATCGGGGCCGCATCCTCGCTGCTCGGGCGTGCCCTGCAGATCGTGCCGGTGCTCGGCCTCGGTGCCGGCGTCGTCACCCCGGTCGCCCGAGTCCGCACCCGCGCGAAGGCGCTCGAGCGGATGAGCGTCATCGCCGGGGAGACGGCGGCGAGCCTCGGCGGGGGAGACCGGCCCCTGCAGGTCGAGATCCAGCACGCCGACGGCAGCCCCGACGCCCCCGACGTCGTCACCCTCACCGAGAAGCTCGTCGACCGGGGCCTGACGCCGACGTTCCGCACGCTCTCGCCGATCATCACCGCCCACGTCGGCCCCGGCGCCCTCGGCATCACGGTCCAGACCACCCCGTAGTGCGGGTGGTCTGGGGGCCGGGACTCGGGCAGCCGGCTGATCGGGGTGCAGCTGGCCGGGGTGCGGCTGACCTGAACTGCTCGCACGGTCGGCTCCGGCACTGTTGGGACCGGAGGGCTCAGGTAAAGACGTGAGCCCTGGAAACCGAGGTGAGCCGGAAGGGGAGTGTGCGCCCGTTGAGGCTGAGTTGGCCACGGTGGCCTTGGCCATCTCCGAGCGAACCGGCGCACAGTCGTGTCGTGCATCCGCGCGAGCAGTTCGACCGCAACCTTCCGCACAGGACCAACCGTCGTCAGCGCGCCGCTTCCCGCGTCGCCGCAAGGTCTTTGCGCCTTTCGCGGCCGGCGGCTGCGGCACTGTTAGGGCCGGAGGGCTCAGGTAAAGACGTGAGCCCTGGAAACCCAGGTGTGCCGGAACCGGCGCACAGTGGTGTCGAGCATCCGCGCGAGCTGTCGGGCCGCGACTTCCCGCTCGGGACCAGCCGTCGTCAGCGCGCCGCTTCCCGCGCCGCCGAAACGTCCTTGTGCCCTTCGCGGCCTGGCGGTTGCGGCACTGTTGGGGCCGGAGGGCTCAGGTAATGACGTGAGCCCTGGAAACCCAAGTGAGCCCGAACGAGAGTGTGCGCCAGTTGAGTCTGAGATGGCCAGGGTGGCCTTGGCCATCTCCGAGCGAACTGGCGCACAGTCGTGTCGTGCATCCGCGCGCGATTTCGGACCGCGGCCTCCCGCGCGGGACCAATCGCCGCCGGACGGTCTCCAGTACGCCACGGACTCGCGTGCGGCAGGGTGTGGATGACACTGCGACTCGTGTGCTGAGAGCCTGTGGACGCTCGCGCACTGTCCACACGACCGGACGATCGCGTGGAGTCCGTGCTCGTGCCCGTCGTAGCGTGCGCGCATGGCTGTGTCTCCCGATGACAGGTTCGCCGGCCTCGTCAATGCGAGCGCCGAACGCGGCGGATGGGTTCCCGGCGACATCTACACCGCCGACACCGAAGGCGACGAGGAGCCGGTCCCGCCGCGACGCGTCCGTCTGCCCATCCTCATCGCCCTCGCCGTGGCGACGACCGCTGTGCTCGTCCTCGCGTTCTACGTGTTCCGCCCAACACAAACGCAGAGCCCGTCCGACCCGACCGCAGGAGGTGCGGTGTCGGAAGGCCCATCCGCCGAGGCGGCCGGCAGTCAAGACGGCGGCAGCGGAGACCCCGGGCCGGCTCAGGACAGCGCAGGATCCGGTGACCAGCCGGCGAACCAGCAGATCGTCGCCCATGTCACGGGTGAGGTCGCGAACCCGTCCGTCGTCACACTGCCCGGCGGCTCACGGGTCAGCGACGCCGTCGAGGCGGCCGGGGGACTGACCGCCGACGCCGACGCGGAAGCGGTCAACCTCGCCCGGCTCGTCGCCGACGGCGAACAGATCCGCATCCCGGCCGTCGGCGAGACACCCGCGGGTCAGGCCCCGGGCGGACAGCCGCCGAGTCCAGCGCCGGACGGCCAAGCTCCAGGCGGTCAGCCTCCAGGCGGTCAGGCCCCTGGTGTGCCCTCCGCCCCGGCACCTCCCGGCGGAGGGCCGGGTGCGGTGCCCGGCGGCAGGATCGACCTCAATACGGCGGACTCGGCGACGTTGGAGACCCTGCCCGGGGTCGGCCCCGTCACCGCCCAGGCGATCATCACCCACCGGGAACAGACCCCGTTCACGAGCGTCGAGGATCTCCTCCTCGTCAAGGGCATCGGCCCGAAGACCTTTGAGAGTCTCAAGGACCTTGTCACCGTCGGATGAGGAAGCCACCCGAGCGGCGCGGCAGCAGAGCCGACCGGAAACTGGTCCGCGTACCGAGCCTCAGATCAGGGCGGAGAATCGACCACAGTCTCGACCCCAGGTCCGGCCGCAGTCCAAGCAGCTCTCGCGGCCACAGTCGCTCCCACAGTCCCGGCCGAGGAGACGCACCACGGAGCGGCAGCGACGCGTAGCTGGACCGCCGAGCGCTGGACCCCACAAAGCGGCGGACTGGGCGCGCAGGCAGGCCCGGGCAGGAGGCCAGTGGGCGCGGACGACTGCGACGCTGTGGCCGTCGTCGGTGCGGCTCGTCCTCTGCGCCGCCGGACTCTGGGCACTCGCCCTCCTCGCGCCCGGCCCCTGGGCGCTCGTGGGCGCCCCGGTCGTCATCGGAATCGGCTTCGTCGTCGTCCGTCGCCGCCGGTTCCACCACCTCGGCGTCGGGCTCATCGTCTTCGCGTGCCTCGCCGCGGTCCAGATCTGCGTGCTCACTTCCGCGCGCGGTCCTGTGGAGAACACGGAGACGAACGGGATCGTCGTCGGGGCTTCGACGCCGGGTCCGTCGGGCTGGTCACGACTCACTCTGCTCACCGGCGGTGGCTTCGCCGAGGTGCTTGCTCCCGCTGTCCCGCCTGTCGGCGCGCGGGTCGAGATGCGCACCGAGCGGCTCGACGACATTCGCATCACCCGTGACGATCCCCGCGTGATGCGCGCACCGAACGCCGTGTGGAGGTGGCGGGCGGAGATGCGCGCGACCCTGCGCGAGAACTCGCTCGCCGCAGGCACCAGCGGCGGTGCGCTGCTGCCCGGCCTCGTCGTCGGGGACACCGCGCCGCAGGATGCGCAGATGACCGACGACATGCGCGTCGTCTCCCTCACCCATCTGTCCGCGGTGTCCGGCACGAACGTGACAATCGTCAGCCTCGGCGCCGGTCTTCTCGCCGGAGCGTGCCGGGCGGGCCCGCGCACCCGCGTCGCCGTCGGCGTGCTCACCTGCCTCGGCTACGTCTTCGTCGTCGGCTTCGAGCCGAGCGCGATCCGCGCCGCCGGGATGGCCGTCGCCGTCGCTCTCGTCTTCCTCCGCGGCGGCGGGATCGCCCCGGTCGCCGTCATCGCGGCCACGGTCGCGCTCCTCCTCACCGGAGTGCCGGTGCTCGCCACCTCGGTGGGATTCGTCCTCTCGGTCATCGCGACGACGGTCATCATGTTCGTCGTCCCGCTCCTGCTGCGCAGACTCCTCGTCCGCTTTCCGCTCGCCCCGTCCGTGCTCGTCAGCGCGCTCGTCGTCCCGCTCGTCGCGCAGCTCGCGTGCACCCCGGTCCTCGTCGCCATCGATCCGCGCCTGGGCGGCTGGTCGGTGGTCGCGAATGCGCTGGCCTCCCCGGCCGTCCTCCCGGCGACGGTCGCCGGGTTCGTCTCCCTCGTGGCCGGCGGGATCGGCCTGCCCGGACTGTCGTGGATCGCCGAGTTCACCGCATGGCTCGGGTCGCTGTGCGCCTGGTGGATCGTCGCCGTCGCCCGGGTCTGCGCCCGCCTGCCCGGGGCATCGCTCGCATGGCCGGATCCGCCGGTGGGATCGCTGGTCGCGCTCGCGGTGCTCGCGCTGCTCACCGTCGGCGTCGTCCTGCTCATTCGCAAGCGGCTCTGGGGCGCGCCGGTCGTCGTCCTCGCGGTCGCCCTCGGGGCGGCGGTCGTCGTCGTGGGCAGTCCGCGTCCGCCTGCCCGGGACTGGCTCGTGCTCGCCTGCGATGTCGGGCAGGGGTCGGCGACGGTCGTCAACCTCGGCGGCGGGCGGGGCCTTGTCATCGATGCGGGGAAGCAGCCGGGGCCGATCGATGAGTGCCTCGATGACAGCGGGATCGCCGAGGTCGACCTCGCGATCTCCCATTTCGATGCCGACCACAGCGGTGGTGCCGCCGGCACCACATGGTCGCGGACGGTGGGCCAGGTGTGGGTGTCGGCCAATGCCATCGGCAGTCCCGACGTCGCGCAGCTCGTCCGGGACACCGGCGCCGAGGTGGCTCCCCTCCACCGCGGACGTCGCCTCGACATCGGCGGAGTGGCCATCGAGGTCCTCTGGCCGCCCAGCACGGGCGTGCCGCCCGCTGAGGGCAGAGGCGGGATCGGGGGAGACGCCGCGGGCGGAATCGGGCAGGCCAACGGCCGGTCCGGGGACGGGACGGCCGCGCGCAACGAGGACTCCCTCGTCTTCCGCGTCGTCGTTCGCGGACTCACCGTCCTCATCCCCGGCGATGTCGGGGAGGAGGAGCAGTTCGTCCTCGCGCAGAGCCTGACGCCCACCGACGTGCTGCTCGCCCCGCACCACGGGTCCTCGGACCTCTCGGATGACTTCTACCGTGCGGCTCGTGCGCAGCTCGGCATCGTCTCGGTGGGGGAGAACCGCTACGGTCACCCGACCGAGCGGTCACTCCAGGCGTTCGGGCCGGTCAGGGTGCTGCGCACCGACGAGTGCGGGACGATCGCCCTCTACGCAGGGCCCCGATTCAGCACGGCCCGCAGCTGCGCCAGCGCCGGCGGCGAGGACGGCGAGGGTCGTGTCCCGCGCGGACGATAGGCTGGGGGCATGGCAGCGAAGAAGACACTGATCCCCTGGAGTTCGGCGAAGCCCGCGCCCGTCGTCATGATCTCCGGCAGCGAATCGGTGCTCGTGCGGATGGCCAAGGACCGGATCGTCTCCGCAGCCCGGAAGAAGGACCCCGAAGAGGTCGAGTTCGACGCCGCCGCCTACCAGGGTGGGGAACTCGAGATGGCGGCCTCACCGTCGCTGTTCTCGAGCGCCAAGCTCATCGTCGTCGACGCCGTCGAGAAGTGCTCCGAACCGTTCCTCGAGGACGCGCTGTCCTACCTCGACGAACCGAACGACGACGCCGTCGTCCTCCTGCTCCACGGCGGAGGCAACCGCGGTGCGAAGCTCGTGAAGAAGATCGACGCGGCCGGTTTCCCGCGCATCGATGCCGCCGTGCTCAAGAACGAGAGCGACCGGGCGAAATTCGCCCAGGCGCGCTTCAAGTCAGCGAAGCGGCAGATCGACGAATCCGGGATGGAAGCGCTCATGTCCGCCCTCGGCGCCGACCTCTCAGAGCTCAACGCCGGCGTCGACCAGCTCATCGAGGACACGGAGGGCACGATCACCGGCGCCGTCGTCGACCGCTACTACGGCGGCAGGGTCGAGGCGACCGGCTTCAAGGTCGCCGATGCCGCGGTCTCCGGCGATGCGAAGAGCGCGCTCAGCCTGCTCCGCCACGCGCTGTCGACGGGATCGGATCCCGTGCCCCTCGTGGCGGCCGTGGCGATGAAGCTGCGCGGCATGGCGAAGGTCCAGGGCTTCTCCGGATCGAGCGGCGAACTCGCCGCCGAACTGAAGATGGCGCCCTGGCAGGTCGACCGGGCGCGGAGGGAAGTGCGGCGCTGGAACGAGGTCGCCCTCGGACAGTCCCTCATCGCCGCAGCCGAGGCGGACGAAGCCGTCAAAGGCGGCGGCCGCGACCCCGTCTACGCCGTCGAGACGTTCGTCTCCGAGGTGTGCCGGCTCGCCCGCGCCCGCTGAGTCCCCACACCGGTGGCCGGAGCGGACCCGTCCCGGCGACCGTTCCCGGGCACCAGCAACTGATCCTGGGCACGAGCACCTGTTCCCGGGTTAGCGAAAGGGCCCGATCCGCAGTGCGGATCGGGCCCTTTCAGAAGCCATCAACTCAGAGAGCGTTGATCTGCTTGGCGAGCCTCGACTTGCGGTTCGCAGCGTTGTTCTTGTGCAGAACACCCTTCGACACAGCCTTGTCGAGCTTGCGGGCGGCCACAGCATAAGCCTGCTGTGCCTCGTCCTTGTTGCCGGCAGCAATGCTCTCACGGACGTCGCGAATGAGACCGCGGACCTCGGTGCGCACCGACTTGTTGCGCAGACGAGCCTTCTCGTTGGTCTTGATCCGCTTCATCTGGGACTTGATATTAGCCAATTTCAACACTCTTTCGTGTTCGTACTACATGGTCGTGAGGGCACATCCGCACGAGCACGTCATCTCCGCGGGGAAACACCTCGATGACATCGTGTCGGACGGCGTCTTCACCCGACCTCGGCGAGACACACGCCTTGATGAAGACACAAGCACATATCCTACCAGGCGACCGCCCTCAGTCGAACTCGGCGGCGACGAGGCCGAAGACCTCACGCGACATCACCGCACCCTCCCGGCGGATGCCGTTCGGATCGAGGCGGATGATGCGGTCGAGGCGCACCTCCGAGGGCCGGCCCTGCGCGTCCCAGTCACCGCTGCCGATGTTCATCCACCGGGCACCTCCGTCCGAGCGCACCTCGCCGATCCCACCGGGGATGTGATCTTGGCTCGTGAGCATGAGGACGAGCACCCACTGCCCGTCCTTGCCGATGACGAGCGAGGGCCGATCCTTGCCCTGCGAATGGTCCTCCTCGAACGGCACCCAGCCCCACACGACCTCGCCGGGATCCGCGTCACCGTCGAGATCGGGGGAGTAGGAGACCGTGACCGGTCCCCGGTAGTCACCGGGGTAGCCTCCGGTGCGGGCGCTCGTGGTCCGGGCCCCTCCCGGCGCCGAGGCGGTTCCCCCACCCGGACGCGACTGACCCTGCGAGGACGGTCGGGGAGCGGGCCGACTACCGGACTGTCCGCCCTGTGACCGCTTGCTCTGCGACTCCTTGAGGTACTTCATGCCCTCGCGGACACCGATCTTCACGGCACGATTGACGATTGATCTCCAGCTCATGCCGTCCAGCCTAGTGGACGGCTCTGACAGTACTCTGTCGCCGAGCGCCGGCCCGGCTGCCGGGAGCACCGTGTCGCCGAGCGCCGGCCCGGCTCGTGACATCCCCTGTGCCCGGCTTCCGAGCATGCTGTGCCCGGCCCGGCATCGAAAGTCATCTGGGGGCGACGGGCGTCAGCTGTCCGCGCCTCACGCCCGGACGTCGTCGGTCCAGCGCAGGGTCGCCTCGACGGGGAAGTGATCGGACGGGTACGTGCCGTCGACATTGAAGGTGTCGATGCGGGTCGCCACGGTCTCGAGCCCCGGCGTCGTGAGGATCCAGTCGATGCGCGGCTCCCCGGCCTTGGGTCCTTTGTAGCGGTGAAACGTGCCGATGTCCTCCCCGGGCACCGCGGCGGCGGTGTCGGTGAGGCCGAGATCCGTGACGAAGTAGTCGTAGACTGGGGCTCCGGTGGCGACGTTGAAGTCACCGGTGATGACGCAGGGGACGGCCACCTCGGCGATGGTCTCCGCCATGATCTTCGCGGACTCGAGCCGTGCGCGTTCGGACTTGTGGTCGAGGTGGGTGTTGAGCAGCCGCAGCGCCCGGCCGGTCTCGAGGTCCTTGAAGTCGACCGTCGTCAGGGTGCGGGCGTGCGAGACGCCCCACGACTCCGAGGCGACGGTGTCCGGGGTCTCCGACAGCCAGCTGATGTCGACGGTCTCGACCTCGAAGCGGGAGGAGTCGCAGATGATCGCCGTGAACTCTCCGGCATTGCCGCCCGAATGCCCCTCGCCGAGCCAGATGTACTCATCGGGGAGGAGCTCGATGAGGGTCTCGAGCTGGTCGAGCTCGCCCTCCTGGGTGCCGATGAGATGCGGATGGGCGGCGCGGATGAGCTCGGCGGCGACCGGCAGACGTTCGGCGACGGGGTGTCCGTCCATCGCCGGGTAGCGGAGATTGAAGCTCATAACGGTGAAGTCGCTCATGAGACCATCATCGCGGACATCCCTCGCGAGCGGAGAGATCTCCGCCGTGTTTTCCCGCACCGAGTCCGGTGAACCGGCCCCACCGAGTCCAATGATCCGGGCTAACCGAGTCCGGAGTTCGGGGCACGAGGCCCCGCCCGCGCGGATTCCGGCCGGGGGACCAACTCGTGGAACAATGGAGGTTCGCACGAATTGAAGAAAGGGCGTTCATGTCACCTCAGGTGTCGCCACAAGCACTCCAGCGGATCACACCGTCCGCGACCTCACCCGAGTTGATCCGCAATTTCTGCATCATCGCCCACATCGACCACGGCAAGTCGACCCTGGCCGACCGGATGCTCCAGATCACCGGCGTCGTCCAGCCCCGCGACATGCGCGCGCAGTACCTCGACCGGATGGACATCGAACGCGAGCGCGGCATCACGATCAAATCGCAGGCCGTGCGCATGCCCTGGGAGACCGAGGGCACCCCGTACGCGCTCAACATGATCGACACCCCCGGCCACGTCGACTTCACCTACGAGGTCTCCCGGTCACTCGCCGCCTGTGAGGGTGCGCTCCTCCTCGTCGACTCAGCGCAGGGCATCGAAGCCCAGACGCTCGCGAACCTCTACCTCGCGATGGAGAACGACCTCACGATCATCCCCGTGCTCAACAAGATCGACCTGCCTGCCGCGCAGCCGGACAAGTACGCCGAGGAGCTGGCGAACCTCATCGGCAGCGACCCGGCCGACGTCCTCCGCGTCTCCGGCAAGACCGGTGAGGGCGTCGAGGGCGTCCTCGACCGGATCATCACCGACATTCCCGCCCCCGTCGGCGATGCCGATGCTCCGGCCCGGGCGATGATCTTCGACTCCGTCTACGACACCTACCGCGGTGTCGTCACCTATGTCCGCGTCGTCGACGGCTCGCTCTCCCCGCGGGAGAAGGTGACGATGATGTCGACGGGCACGACGCACGAACTCCTCGAGATCGGCGTGTCCTCCCCGGAGCCGATCGCGACGAAGGGACTCGGCGTCGGTGAGGTCGGCTACCTCATCACCGGCGTCAAGGACGTCCGCCAGTCCAAGGTCGGCGACACCGTGACCGCGACGAAGGCCCCCGCCGAGGCGCCCCTGGCCGGCTACTCCGAACCCAAGCCGATGGTGTTCTCCGGTCTCTTCCCGATCGACGGCTCCGACTACCCGGCGCTGCGCGATGCCCTCGACAAGCTCAAGCTCAACGACGCCGCACTCGTCTACGAGCCCGAGACCTCGACCGCACTCGGCTTCGGCTTCCGCTGCGGGTTCCTCGGTCTCCTCCACCTCGAGATCGTCCGGGAGCGCCTCGAGCGCGAATTCGACCTCGACCTCATCTCGACGGCCCCGAGCGTGATCTACAACGTCACCCTCGAGGACCGTTCGGAGGTCGTCGTGACGAACCCGAGCGAGTTCCCGACCGGCAAGATCCGCGAAGTCCGCGAACCCATGGTGCGCGCGACCATCCTCACGCCGAGTGACTACATCGGCGCGGTCATGGAGCTGTGCCAGGATCGTCGCGGCAAGCTCCAGGGCATGGACTACCTGTCCTCGGACCGGGTGGAGATCCGCTACCGGCTGCCGCTGGCGGAGATCGTCTTCGACTTCTTCGACCAGCTCAAGTCCCGGACGAAGGGGTACGCCTCCCTCGACTACGCCGACGACGGTGAGGACGCAGCGGATCTCGTCAAGGTCGACATCCTCCTCCACGGCGACCAGGTCGACGCGTTCTCCGCGATCGTCCACCGCGACAAGGCCTACGGGTACGGGGTGCTCATGGCCGGCAAGCTGCGCGGACTCATTCCCCGCCAGCAGTTCGAGGTGCCGATCCAGGCCGCCATCGGCTCGCGCATCATCGCTCGTGAGACCATCCGCGCGATCCGCAAGGACGTGCTCTCGAAGTGCTACGGCGGCGACATCAGCCGCAAGCGCAAGCTGCTCGAGAAGCAGAAGGAGGGCAAGAAGCGGATGAAGATGGTCGGCAGCGTCGAGGTCCCGCAGGAGGCCTTCATTGCCGCCCTGTCCTCGGACGAGCCCGACAAGAAGGACGCCAAGAAGTAAGTGCCGGCACAACCGCTCGGTGAGATCCCGCCGCTCGACGGGTCCCTTCCCGCTTCGGCGGGGACCGGGACCGACACGCGGCTGAGTCTCTACGTCCACGTCCCGTACTGCCGGGTCCGGTGCGGGTACTGCGACTTCAACACCTACACCGCCGATGAGCTCGGACCGGGCGCGAACCGCGAGGACTACCGCGCGATGATCGCCCGTGAGCTCGATCTCTCGACCCGGGTCCTCGCCGAGGCGGGGGCCGGTGATCGTGAGGTCGGGACGATCTTCTTCGGCGGGGGCACCCCGACGCTCCTGCCCGCCGAGGTGCTCGCCGGGGTGATGGACGACATCCGCGACCGCTACCGGTTGGCTCCCGACGTCGAGGTGACGACCGAGGCGAACCCCGACACGCTCGACCCGGGCTACATCGACACGCTCGCGGCCGCCGGCTTCACCCGGATGTCGGTGGGCATGCAGTCGGCGGTGCCGCACGTGCTCGCCACACTCGACCGAACGCATGATCCGAAGAAGATCCCCGAGGTCACCCGGTGGATCAAGGACGCGGACCTCGAACTCAGCCTCGACCTCATCTACGGCACTCCCGGCGAGTCGATCGACGACTGGAGAGCCTCCCTCGATGCCGCGCTCGAGGGCGACGTCGACCACATCTCCGCGTACTCGCTCATCGTCGAACCCGGCACGAAGATGGGGGCGATGGTCCGTCGCGGGCAGCTGCCGATGCCCGACGAGGACGATCTCGCCGACAAGTACGAGATCGCCGATGCCGCCATCGCCGCTGCCGGGCTGCGCTGGTACGAGGTGAGCAACTGGTCGACATCGGAGGCGACCCGCTGCGAACACAACATGGCGTATTGGCGCAATGCCGACTGGTGGGGTTTCGGGCCCGGGGCGCATTCGCACATCGGGGGAGTGCGGTTCTGGAATGCGAAGCACCCGCGTGCCTGGTCCGACCGGCTGCGCGCCGGTGACTCGCCGGCGATCGGCCGTGAAGTGCTCACGGCATCGACGCGGGAGATCGAGCGAATCATGCTCGCCGCCCGCATCGACTCCGAGCTGCCGCTCGACACGCTCGCCCCCGGCAGCGACGCCGCGATCAGGACCTTCGTCAAACAGGGACTCCTCGACGCCGAGGCGGTCGAGAGCGGTCGCTTCTCACCGACCCTGCAGGGCCGGCTCATGGCCGACTACATGGTCCGCGTCCTCACGGAGTACGTGGACTGAGGTCGGGAGGGCCGGCACACGACGCTGACTTCCTGCTACTCTGACTACAGATATGGTGGTTGGCCTCGCGGACGCTCTCCTTGCCGTGGGTCCGCACTCGGGGAATCTCGCCGGGGAGGTGGCCGATGCCCAGTTCCGATCCGTACGAAGAGCCGTCTGGCCTGCCCCCGTTCCCACAGAGTGCCGAGCGCGCCTCGGATTCCCGATCCGAAGTGCAGCCCACACGGTCACCGGCGCCGCGAGTGGAGATCTCACGGTCCGGCAAGGGGGAGAATGAGCATCGCGACGACCGGCATCGTCCTCCGTCACTCCCGCACCCCCATCCCGCTCGGTCGCAGCGCCAGTCTGTGGCACAGGAGATCGGTCGGGTGAGCGGCGACGTCAAGAACGTCGCGGTGCGTGCCACGAGCACCATGGGCCGGTCCGCGCTGTGGACGAAGGGACGCAGAGCTGCGGGACGTGCGTCGGCAACGGCTCTGTCCGGAAGCCGCGTCGCATGGGAGGCATCGACCGCAGCTGTCCGGCAGGGACGGGACGCCTACACGACAGCGTCCTCCCTTCATGCAGATCGCACCGGTCGCAAGCGCCGACCGTGGGAAGTGGTCGCTGCAGCGATCCTCGGGTTGATCGCGCCGCTGTTCATTGCGCTGGCAGTCATCGTCATGGCCGTCACCGGTGGGAGGACGCTGAGGGCGGCGGGTTTCGCGCTGCGGCAGCTGGGCGGCAGCACCGGAGCAGAGGCGGTCACCTCCGTCGGTGACGTGTCGACCGCCCTGGCCAATGCCCTTGTCGTGGTGGGCATCATCGTCGGGCTCATCGTCATCGTCGCCTTCGTCGTCTATGCCTGGCGACTTCTCGTGGGGCGCGGCCGCGCTCGGTGGATCGCCCTAGCCGCACTCATCGTGTCTCTGTTCGTCCTCACACCGCTCAGCCCGATCCTCGTCACGGGTTTTCAGCTGTTCGGTGCTGCCAGTCTCGTCTTCGCCTTCCTGCCGCGATCCTCGGCATGGTTTGCCCACCGCCGACGCGGCACGCGCTGGGCTGCGCGATGAACGACGACGGGCCGCCGTGCCTCAGCACGGCGGCCCGTCTCGGTTGACTGTCAGCGTCTGACTGTCAGTATCGGAGTCGGCCGGCTTGGGAGCCGATCACGCTCACTTGATGAAGTTGATCGTCAGCGGGAACTTGTAGCCCTCGCCCTTGTTCGCCGCCACGGCGGCGATGATGTAGAGGACCGCGTAGAACAGCGGAATGAGGAACGAGAGGTAGACGATGAAGAACCCGAATCCCAGCGTGACGAGAGCAAGGAGGAAGCCGAGGATGCCGAGGACGAACGATGCGGCAAAGGTCGCGATCATGTTCGTGATCCAGGCGTTCGTGCCCTGCCGAGCGTACTCACGGACGAAGGGCGACTCATCCTTCTTCACGAGGAACATGATGAGCGGAAGGAACCCGATGAAGAGGGCGCCGATGTTCGTCCACAGTGCTGTCGTCCGCTCGGACTCGTTGGCATTCCAGAAGCGCTCGGAGCCGGGTCCGTAGGCGGCCTCGGGGAGGTTGGCAGAATTGAACAGCGCAGGATTCGCCTGCTGGATCCCGTAGCCGGGCTGGCCGTACTGCTGCTGGGCACCGTAGCCCTGCCCGCCGTATCCCTGGTTGCCGTAGCCCTGCTGAGAGCCGTACTGCTGTGAACCGTACTGCTGCTGGCTGCCGTACTGCTGGCCGCCGTAGCTCTGCGGCTGACTGCCGTACTGATTCTGCTGGGACCCGTAGTTCTGCTGGGACCCGTAGTTCTGCTGCGAGCCGTACTGCTGCCCGCCGTTGTTCTGCTGCGAACCGTACTGGTTCTGCTGGCTGTAGGGCTGCTGGGGTCCCGAGGCCTGGGAGTAGTCGGGCGGCATCGGGCGGGACTGGTTCTGCTCGCCGTTGGGCGGCTGCGGGGAATTTGACATTTCG
Organism: Brevibacterium sp. 2SA; assembly: GCF_005502845.1. Lineage (NCBI taxonomy): Bacteria > Bacillati > Actinomycetota > Actinomycetes > Micrococcales > Brevibacteriaceae > Brevibacterium > Brevibacterium sp. 2SA. The sequence continues at coordinate 37,795 of NZ_SCMW01000001.1, forward strand.
GGTCCTTTCGACGGGCTTCTGCCCCCTCACCCTAGTCGACCCGGCTTGCCCAGGCGTGGGAACGGCGTTCCAAATCCATCACAACTGCCCGCGCGAGCCCTGGCCGTAGTCTGACCGCGCACCGAGGCGGAACGGCTGTCGCGAGACTCCTCAACCCACGGGCAGCTCGGACCACGGGCGACGCGATCCACCGCCAACTCAGTCCACGAGCCCTCAGTCCACGGTGACGAAGTCGATGAGCTCCTCGACGCGGCCCGAAAGCGTCGGTTCGACGTCGGCGATCGTCGTCACCGACTTCAGTATCCGCACCCAGCCGGCGGCGACGTCCCTGTGGTCGGCGTGCGGCCAGCCGATGCGGCGCAGGATGCCGGTCTTCCAATCCTCGCCGCGCGGCACGGTCGGCCACGCGTCGATGCCGACGACCCGCGGCTTGACCGCCTGCCAGATATCGACGTAGGGGTGACCGATGATGTGGACGACCTCGGCGTAGCGGGGATCGGCGCGGACCGCCTCGGCGATCTTCGACTCCTTCGTGCCCGTGACGAGGTGGTCAGCGAGGATCCCGACCCGGTGCTGCCGGTCGGGACCGAAGGCTTCGAGCTTGTCGGCGACGTCGTCGAGTCCACCGAGCGGTTCGACGACGACGCCCTCGATGCGCAGGTCATCGCCCCAGATCTTCTCGACGAGTTCAGCGTCATGCTTGCCCTCGACCCAGATCCGCGACCCCCTGGCCACCCGCGCCTTCGCATCGACGACGGCCCGTGACCCCGAGGCGGTGCGACCCGGCGCCTGCGGCTTCCGCTTGGGCAGCCGCAGGTCGACGGGCTCGCCTTCGAAGAGGAAGCCCGGGCCTAGAGGGAACGCCCGGCGCCCGCCGCGACGGTCCTCGAGGGTGACGGCGACTCCGCCAGCCGTCTTCTCCGCCCCGATGACCGCGCCGACGAACCCGCTCATCGCGTCTTCGAGGACCATGCCGAGGCCGACCTCGACGGGGCGGGACTTCTTCGGGCGGTGCGAGGACGGCGAGGATCCCGAGAGCACATCGGAGCCGTAGCGATCAAAGGCATTCACGGTGCCCCAGCCTAGTGAATCGCCACCGGTGCGGCGGGGCTGACACGCAGGTCGGGTGCCGACCGACGCCGCGGAATCCGCGTGCCTCGGCGGGACGAGGGGGTGGACGTGAAATCACGGATCAAGAGGCGTAGAATTGGCACTCTGAGTATTCGAGTGCCAAATCCGGGGAGGAGACGAATGAACGACAGCAGGCGCGCGCAGGTGCTGCGGGCAATCGTCGAAGACTTCGTGGCCACGAACGAACCCGTCGGATCGAAGGCGATCGTCCAGCGCCACACCCTCGGCGTCTCACCGGCGACGATCCGCAACGACATGGCCCAGCTCGAGGCCGAGGGCTACATCGCCCAGCCCCACACCTCGGCCGGTCGCATTCCCACGGACCTCGGCTACCGCATGTTCGTCGACCGCATCGACGAGTTCAAGCCCCTCAGCCACGCCGAGCGCCGCGCGATCCTCCAGGTCGTCGACGGCGACGTCGACCTCGACGGCATGCTCGACCGCACGGTCCGTGTCCTCGCCGGACTCACCCATCAGGTCGCGCTCATCCAGTACCCGATGGTCTCGCAGGCGCGCATCAAGCACATCGAGGTCGTCGGGCTCGCCCCCGGCCGCATCCTCGTCGTCCTCATCACCGACGCCGGGCAGGTCGAGCAGAAGATCGTCACGAGCGCCGAGGCGGTCGACGACGCCGATCTGCAGCGGTTCCGCGAGCGGATCAACTCCGAATTCGCCGGGGCCAAGCTCTCCCGCGTCGACGTCCGCGGCCCCGACCGCGGCGCCGAGGTGGGCGCGACGGCTGCCGCGACCGGACCCGACGACGAGGCTGGCAGTCCCGTCCTCGACCGCATCCGCGAGGCCGTCATCGACCTCGTCGCGGCGACCCGGGAGGAGCGCATCATCATGGCCGGCACCGCGAACCTCGCGCGCTCCGGCTCCGAATTCGGCGAGCAGATGGCCCCGATCCTCGAGGCCTTCGAGGAGCAGGTCGTCCTGCTCCGGCTGCTCACCTCGATGGCCGAGGACCATGCGGAGATCAGCGTGCGCATCGGCCGTGAGAACACTCACGAGTCCTTCAGCTCGACATCCGTCGTCGCCGCCGAATATGGTCATCTGGCGGGATCCTCGGCCCGTCTGGCCGTCCTCGGTCCTACCCGCATGGACTATCCGACGACGATCTCGGCCGTGCGAGCCGTCGCCAAATACGTCTCCTCGGCCCTAGACCAGGGGTAGGCCCGCCGACAGTCCGGGCGCGCCCCATCCACCTCACACGCACACACCACCACCAGGGAAAGAGAAGTTTCTGTGGCCGACCACTACGAAGCACTCGGAGTGTCGAAGGACGCTTCGGCGGCTGAGATCAAGAAGTCCTATCTCAAGCTGGCCCGCAAATACCACCCCGACGTCAACCCCGGATACGACGAGGAGTTCAAGTCGATCTCCCTCGCCTACGAGGTCCTCTCCGATCCGGACAAGCGCCGCAACTACGACATGGGCGGCGGCGACAACGGGCAGGGCTTCCCGGCCGGCGGCTTCGGTGGTTTCGGCGACATCTTCGAGACGTTCTTCGGCGGCGGGGGAGGCTCGGCCGGAGGTCCGATTCCGCGCATGCAGCGCGGCAAGGACGCCCTCGTCGGCGTCAACATCGACCTGCAGACCGCGGCCTTCGGCGGCACCGTCGACCTCGACGTCACCACCGCCGTCGTCTGCGAGACCTGCCACGGCGCCGGCACCCAGGACGGCACCTCCGTCGAGACGTGTTCGCTGTGCCACGGCTCCGGCAGCATCCAGCGGATGACCCGGACCCTGCTGGGGCAGATGGTGACGAACCAGACGTGCAACCAGTGCCACGGCTACGGCACCGTCATCCCGCACCCCTGCCTCAACTGCCAGGGCGACGGCCGCGTGCGCAAGCAGCGGACGATGAAGATCCGCATCCCCGCCGGCGTCTCCGACGGCACCCGCATCCAGCTGTCGGCCCAGGGCGAGGTCGGCCCCGGCGGCGGTCCCGCCGGTGACCTCTTCGTCGAGGTCATGGTCGCCCGCCACGAGGTGTTCCGCCGCGACGGCGACAACCTCCGCGCCGCCGTGTCCGTGCCGATGACCGCCGCCGCACTCGGCGCCCGGATCCCGTTCGAGACCTTCGACGGCGTCCAGGATCTCGACATCGAACCCGGCACGCAGTCGGGCACCGTCGTCAAGCTCCCGGGCCTCGGCGCGACCCGCCTGCGCACCGAGACCCGCGGCGACCTCCTCATCACCGTCGACGTCGTCACCCCCGACAAGATCGACGATGAGCAGAAGGAGCTGCTCGCCCAGCTCGCGAAGCTGCGCGGCGAGGAGACCCCGCGGGCGCAGATCACGACGGAGTCCCGCGGCATGTTCTCCCGCATGCGTGAGAAGTTCGCCGGTCGGTGAGTCTCCCGGTCTTCCATTCGCCCCAGGCCGCCGAGGCGGTCGCCGGTCGCCTGCTCACCCTCGGTTTGGACGTGGCCGGGCACGCCGTGCGGGTCCGCCGCATCGGACCCGGCGAGGAGATCGACGTCGTCGACGGGAACGGGACCCGGGCCCGGGGCACCGTGGCGACCGCTTCGGCGACCGAGCTCACCCTCGACGTCACCGAGGTGACCGCCACCCCGGCGCCAACGCCCCGTCTCGTCCTCGTCCAGGCCCTCGCGAAGGGCGACCGTGACCTCCAGGCCATCGAAGCGGCCACGGAGATCGGGGTCGACGAGATCATCCCGTGGGCCGCCGACCGCTCGATCGCCGATTGGCCGGCGAAGAAGCAGACGAAGATGGCGGCGAAATGGGAGAACCTCCTCACGGCCGCCTCCCTGCAGTCGCGGCGCTCCCGCTTCCCCGTTCTGGCCGAGCTGGCCCGCGGTGCCGAACTCCTGGCCCGCCTCGGCGAAGGGACCGCACCGGACGGGGAACCGTCTGCCGATGCGATCTTCGTCCTCCACGAGACCGCGGAGCTCCGGCTCTCGGCGGCACTGGCGGGTCTCGATGCCGAGACGACGGCGCGGATCGTCCTCGTCGTCGGACCCGAAGGCGGGATCAGCGACCGGGAGCTCGACTCCCTGGCCGGGGTCGGGGCCACCCCCGTCCTCCTCGGCGACACCGTCCTGCGGTCCTCCTCGGCGGGACCGGCGGGACTCGTGCTCGCACAGAATTCCCTGGGCCGCTGGTGAGATACCGGACTACGATGGGAATGCACCCTGCTGCGCTCCGGATACGGAGCGCCCGATCAACGAAGGACAGTTCTGGACACCTCCACTGACGCCACGACCACCACCGCCTCGGAGACCGTGCGCCTCGTCATCCCCGAATCGATCGACCTCGTCGAATTCTTCGGACCCGGGGAGGCCAACCTCCGGGCGCTCGAGAAGGTCTACCCCGAGCTCGACCTCCACCTGCGCGCCAACCAGCTCCAGGCCGCCGGCGACCCCGACCAGGTGAGCGCGTTCGTCTCCGTCATCGGCGAACTCAAGAAGCTCCACCAGTCGGGCCACCGCATCGATGAGGAGACGATCGAGCGCGTCGCCTCGTTCTCCTCCGAGGGCAAGGCCGCCTCGGCGGTGATGGGGACGAACATCCTCTCGACCCGGGGCAAGTCGATCCGACCGAAGACGATGGGCCAGCACGACTACGTCAAGGCGATCCGGAACAACACGATCACCTTCGGCATCGGTCCCGCCGGCACGGGCAAGACGTATCTCGCGATGGCGATGGCCGTCAACGCCCTGCAGAACAAGGACGTCTCCCGGATCATCCTCACCCGCCCCGCCGTCGAGGCCGGTGAGCGCCTCGGCTTCCTGCCGGGCACGCTGGGGGAGAAGATCGACCCCTACGTCCGTCCCCTCTACGACGCCCTCCACGACATGGTCGACCCCGAATCGATCCCGCTGCTCATCGAGTCCGGCACGATCGAGGTCGCGCCCCTGGCCTACATGCGCGGGCGCACCCTCAACGACGCCTTCATCGTCCTCGACGAGGCGCAGAACACGACGGGGGAGCAGATGAAGATGTTCCTCACCCGCCTCGGCTTCGGCTCGCGGATGGTCGTCACCGGCGACGTCTCGCAGATCGACCTGCCCGGGAACACGAAGAGCGGGCTCAAGGTCGTGCAGAAGATCCTCGCCGGCATCGACGACCTCGCGTTCTGCCAGCTCGGCAGCAAGGACGTCGTGCGGCATTCGCTCGTGACGAAGATCGTCGACGCCTACGACCTGTGGGGGAACTCGAAGTGAACACGGAGATCGCGAACGAGACCGACGCCGAGGTCGACCTCGACGAGGTCGTGGCGCTCACCGAATACCTCGGCGAGGCCCTCCACATGCACCCCGGTGCGGAACTGTCGGTGACGATGGTCGACGAGGCGGCGATGGCCGAGCTCCACGTCACGTGGATGGATCTCGAGGGACCGACCGATGTCATGTCGTTCCCCATGGACCAGCTCAGCCGGGGCCGCGCCGACGCGCCGACAGAAGGCCAGATGGGCGACATCATCATCTGCCCGGCCGTCGCCGCGAAGCAGGCGGCGACCGCTGGGCACTCGACGATGGACGAGATCCTCCTCCTCACCGTCCACGGCTTCCTCCACCTCCTCGGCTACGACCACGGGGAGGCGGAAGAGCGCGAGGAGATGTTCGCCCTCCAGCGCCACCTGCTGCTGACGTTCTTCGCCGCTCGCTACGACGGGCGGACGGACATCCCCGCACCCACCGAGGTCTGACGCCGTGATCTGGCTCTTCCTCGGCGCGCTCCTCTGCCTTGTCGTCGCAGCCGCTCTGGCCGCCGTCGACGCCGCCCTGCTCAGCGTCTCCCACCATGCGATCCAGGACGCGAAGGCCGAGGGGAAGAAGTCCGCGGCCCGGGTCGAGCGGATCCTGGCCGACCTGCCGACGAACATCAACGTCATCATCTTCGTCCGCCTCTTCCTCGAGGCGCTGGCCACCGTCTTCATCGCACTCGCCTACGACTCGATCTACTCCGTGGGCCCGCTGATGATCGTGCTCACCGTCATCACCTCGTCGATCGCCGTCTTCGTCGTCGCCGGCATCTCCCCGCGCACGATCGGCCGCCGCCGCTCGCTCGGGGTGAGCCTGGCGCTCAGCGGGGTCGTCACCGTCCTCCTCGTCATCCTCAGACCCCTGACGCGGGTGCTCGTGTGGCTCGGCAACCTGCTCACCCCCGACCGCGTCTACCGCGACGGTCCCTTCGTCACCTCGGAGCAGCTGCGCGACCTCGTCGAGCGGGCCAGCGAATCCGATGTCATCGAAGACGGGGAGCGGGAGATGATCCAGTCGGTCTTCAGCCTTCGCGAGACCTCGGCGAAGCAGGTCATGGTTCCGCGCACCGACCTCGTCACCGTCACCTCCGGCACACCGCTGCACAAGGTGATGAACCTCTTCCTCCGCTCCGGGTTCTCCCGGATCCCGATCAGCGGCGACGACCTCGACGACATCGAAGGCGTCGCCTACCTCAAGGACGTCGCCCGCCGCCTCCACCAGCACCCGGAGGACGCCGACCGGCCCGTCAACACGCTCGCCCGCGACGTCCTCTTCGTGCCCGAGACGAAGCCGGCCGACGACCTCCTCAGGCAGATGCAGATCGATTCGACGCATCTGGCGGTCCTCGTCGACGAGTACGGGGGCACCGCGGGGCTGGTCACCATCGAGGACATCGTCGAGGAGATCGTCGGCGAGATCGAGGACGAATACGACTCCGGCGACGAGGACCTCGTCAGCGACGACGACGGCTCGTTCGTCATCAGCACGCGCATGTCGATCACCGACTTCGCCGAGTACTTCGACGTGCGCATCGACGAGGACGACGTGACGAGCGTCGGCGGTCTGCTGACGAAGCTCGTCGGCCGCGTCCCCATCGCCGGTTCGACCGCGCACATCGCCGGGCTCCGGCTCACCGCCCTCGAAGGCCAGGGGCGCCGGCACCGCATCACCCACGTCAAGGTCACCAGGGAAGAGAGCTGAGATGGACTTTCGCACGGACTACCCGGAGGACTACCGCGCGGGCTTCGCGTGCTTCGTCGGCCGCCCCAACACGGGCAAGTCGACGCTGACGAACGCGCTCGTGGGGGAGAAGGTGGCGATCACCTCGGCGAAGCCCCAGACGACGAGGCACACGATCCGCGGCATCGTCCATGAGGACGACTACCAGCTCGTCCTCGTCGACACCCCCGGTCTCCACAAGCCGCGCACCCTGCTCGGCTCGCGCCTCAACGACCTCGTCGTCGCCACGCTCTCCGAGGTCGACGTCATCGGCTTCTGCCTGCCCGCGGACGAGCCGATCGGGCCCGGTGACCGCTACATCGCCTCCCAGCTCGCGCTGCTCGACGGCCGGACCCCGATCGTCGCGCTCGTGACGAAGGTCGACACGGTGAGCCAGGAGAAGGTCGCCGAGGCGCTCCTGGCCGTCGGTGAGCTCGCCGACTTCGCCGACGTCGTCCCCGTCTCCGCGGTCGACGGCTTCCAGGTCGACACCGTCGGACAGGTGCTGGCCAGCCACCTGCCGGTCTCGCCGCCGCTCTACCCCGAGGGTGAGCTCACCGACGAGCCCGAGGAGGTGATGATCGCCGAACTCGTCCGCGAGGCCGCCCTCGAGGGTGTGCGCGACGAACTCCCGCATTCGCTCGCCGTGCAGGTCGAGGAGATGTACCCGCGGGAGGGCCGCAGCGAGGACAACCCGCTGTGGAACGTCCACGTCAACCTCTACGTCGAGCGCCCGAGCCAGAAGGCGATCATCATCGGCAAGGGCGGCAAGCGGCTCAAGGAGATCGGCTCGGTCTCCCGCCGCGGCATCGAAGCGCTGCTGGGCACGAAGGTCTACCTCGACCTCCACGTCAAGGTCGCCAAGGACTGGCAGCGCGACCCCAAGCAGCTCGGGCGCCTCGGCTTCGACTTCAGCTGAGCCGGGGCCCGGTCGGCCCGCATCGACGCCTGCCATAGAATTGGGCGAGTGAATGCCGAGCAGACTCTGACCTCTCTGAGTGAGCGCAACCCGAAGGTCGCCCCCGAAGAACTCATCGCCGGACTCGTCCCGCCCCCGCAGTTCGAGAACGTCTCCTTCGCGAGCTATCGCACCGACCCCGCCCAGCCCTCGCAGGCCGAGGCGCGGAACAAACTCGAGGAGTTCGTCGCCGCCGACCGGTCGACCGGGTTCTTCGGCAAGCTCTTCGGCAAGGGCAAGGACGGTCCGAAGGGCGTCTACCTCGACGGCGGCTACGGCGTCGGCAAGACCCACCTGCTCGCCTCGGCGTGGCATGCCAATGAGAAGCCGGCGACCTTCGGCACCTTCGTCGAGTACACGAACCTCGTGGGAGCGCTCGGCTTCGTCAAAGCGCGCGACGACCTCAAGGAGATGAAGCTCGTCTGCGTCGACGAGTTCGAACTCGACGACCCGGGCGACACCGTGCTCATGTCCCGGCTGATGCGCGAGCTCACCGATGCCGGGGTGAAGATCATCGCGACGTCGAACACCCTGCCGGGGTCGCTCGGCGAGGGGCGCTTCGCCGCCCAGGACTTCCTCCGCGAGATCCAGGCGCTGGCCGACCAGTTCGAGGTCTACCGGATCGACGGCCAGGACTACCGGCACCGCGGTCTCACGGCCCCGGCCGAACCGCTCACCCCCGAGCAGCTCGACGCGGCGGCGGCGCAGCTGTCCGGCAACGTCGCCCGCGACGACTTCTCCACTCTGCTCGACCACCTCGCGACCGTCCATCCCTCGAAGTACGGCCGTATGGTCGACGGGATCGACGCCGCCGTGTGGGACGACGTGCGCACGATCGACAACGAGAGCGTGGCGCTGCGCTTCGTCGCCCTCGTCGACCGCCTCTACGACCGCGACGTGCGGATCATCAACTCCGGTGAGCGCCTCGACAAGGTCTTCACCGAGGAGTCCCTGGCCGGCGGCTACCGCAAGAAGTACATGCGCTGCCTCTCGCGCCTCACCGCGCTCTCGGCCCCGGAGACCGAGGAGGCCTGAGGGGCCTCCCGCCACGGGATCGTCTGCCTAGCGCAGGTGGAGGAACTCGAGCAGTCCGCCGAGGTCGGGCACCCAGTCCGGGATGCCGATGAGTCTGAGGACGAGCCACACGATGACTGCGACGAAGGCCGCCGTCAGCGCACCGACCGTCCAGCGCACCCAGAGCGGCTGCCGCATGATCCAGCGCGTCCACGCCTCGACGCGCACCCGCACGAAGTGGAGGAGATGCCTGGCCCAGTGGAACTCGGTCGAGATGACGAAGAGACCGATGATGACGATGAGCCAGCCCGGCCCCGGCAGGGGCACGAGGATGAGGCCGAAGATGACGATGAGCGTGCCGACGCCGCCGACGATGAGTCTGAAGAGGCGATCGACGTGGGGGTTGGCGGCGACGCTCTGCCGCCATCGGAGGTAACCCAGTCGGCACTGTCTCCACGGGCGCCTCCCGTGCTTGTGATGACGCGACAGCCAGCCCTTCGGGCGCTTGACGGGGGATCGTTCGCTCACACAGCACATTCAACCTCACCAGCCTGAAAGCTTGATCGGGAGCTGTGACGACGATCACCGCGGATCGATTTTGCGTGCGGGGCCGGCTGCGTATAGAGTTATATCTCGTTGCCAGGGAAACCAGGCAGCGAAACGCGGATGTGGCTCAGTTGGTAGAGCATCACCTTGCCAAGGTGAGGGTCGCGGGTTCGAGTCCCGTCATCCGCTCGGAGGCGTCATGGCACTGCCTTGGCGGTGGCGTGGCCGAGAGGCGAGGCAGCGGCCTGCAAAGCCGTATACACGGGTTCGAATCCCGTCGCCACCTCGGATTCCTCGACAGTCTGACTGTCGGTGAGTCGGCGCGATTGGCGCAGCGGTAGCGCGCTTCCTTCACACGGAAGAGGTCACTGGTTCGATCCCAGTATCGCGCACAGGGACCATTACGGTTCCGGTGCAACAAATGAATAGAGCGCGATTGGCGCAGCGGTAGCGCGCTTCCCTGACACGGAAGAGGTCACTGGTTCGATCCCAGTATCGCGCACAACAGGAACCCCGGACTTAGGTCTGGGGTTTCGTGCATTCACTCCAGTGCTCGACTCCTCGAGGTCCGTGCTCGCAGGGGCCTCCCGCGGTCCCCGCCGTCGTGCTGTCGAGCGCCGTTGCCGCGGCACGTCGTCGTGTCCGCGTGACCTGTCGTCCTCACCGGTGAGAATGTGTGTCAGTTCTGCCACGAATGAGGCGGGCGACCGCTACTCTTGTGCTTGTACGCTAATCACAGCAAACATCGACAAGGACTTCGGAGCAACTATGTCTACCCCGCAGAATCCGTACGACCCGAACCGCGGTTCGGGCAACGACAACTCTGACCAGAACTCGTCTGCCGATCAGAGCCGATCGGCTGAGGACAATGGCAGCCAGGCGCCTCAGTACAGCTCGGGGGATCAGGCCCCGCAGTACGGCTCGGGCGACACCCGCTCCTACGACAGCGCGAACGATGCCACGCGCGCCTACGATTCGAATGACACCCCTCCTACGGCAGCGGTGACCAGGCCCCGCAGTACGGCTCCCAGCAGCAGTACGGCCAGGACCAGAACCAGGGCTACGACCAGAACGCGCAGGGCGGCTATAGCCAGAACCAGGGCTACGACCAGAACCAGAACTACGGTCAGGGCTACGACCAGAACGCGCAGGGCTCTCAGGGCGGCTACGGCCAGAGCTACGGACAAAACCAGGGCTACGACGCCAACCAGTACGGCCAGAGTCAGGGCTACGACGCCAACCAGTACAGCCAGCAGCCCTCCTACGCGGCAGCCGGCGGTGGCGGGGGAGACCAGTTCACCCCGGCGAACCCCAACGCCTCCTACGGCACCTACTCATCGGGGTCGGGCAACAACACCTCGAAGAACATCTGGGGCATCCTCGCGCTCATCGGCGGCATCGTCGGCGTCGTCCTCGGCTTCGTATTCGGCATCGGCTTCCTCTTCGCCGTCGCCGCGATCATCTTCGGCTTCATCGGCCTCTCGGCGATCAAGAAGGGGCAGGCGAACAACAAAGGCCTCACCCTCACCGGCCTCATCCTCGGCTTCGTCGGAGTCGTGATCTCGATCATCGTCATCATCGCGACGATCATCGGCCTCGGAATGATCGGCAGCGCGGTCAACGAGGGCATCCAGAGCTACTCGCCGACCGCTCCGGCACCGATGGACCCGTCTGATCCGGGCCTCGAATCGCCCGACTCCGGCAGCACCGACGACTCCTCTGCTGAGGCAGCCCCCGTCGAGGGCGGCGAGGTCGAGATCGGCACCGATGTCACGGCCGCGATCTCCGTCACCTCCGACACTGCGAGCGACACCGCGATCGGCGCCGAATCGACAAACGGTGAGATCGCCGTCGTCACGATGACGGTGAAGAACAACTCGAGCTCCGACGTCGACATGGGCCTCACCCTGCTGAGCGCGACCAACGGCTCCGGCGCGACCTACCAGGAAGTGTTCGACGGATCCCAGTACCAGGGCATCCTCGGCTTCGACGAGCCGGTGCCGGCCGGCGGCGAGCAGACCTACGAGTTCGCCTATGCGGTTCCGGCCGCTGAGGTCGATGGCGTCGAGCTCACCCTCTCCCTCATCGAGGACCTCGGGGCCGGTACGGAGTTCACCTTCAAGAAGGCCTGAGCCCAGCAGCGCCGCACGGTTCGGGTGTCCCGGACAGCCGCGCTGTCGGGGATCCCGCACCGTTCGGTGCGACCCTGTTCACCCCATCAGTTGGGCGGCAGTCGGACGACTGCCGCCCAACTGATTCTGCAGTCCCGTTGAGGGACTAGACTCTAAGAGCGGCGTGCGCGCAGGCCCGTCCTGAGAGACTGGCCGCGCCCCAGGCCCGCACCGCGAGACAAGCACAACGAAACGGAGAAATTCAGTGGCAGACAGCATCGACTGCGCGGGCCAGAGCATCCCCTGGACTCAGGGCATGACCGGGACGGAGATCTTCTCCACGGACCGCGCGGTGGTGGCGATGTGGCTGAATGGAGAGCCGGCCGACCTCAGTCGCGAACTCTCCGCGGGCGATGCGATCGCCCCGATCACCATCGATTCCCCTGAGGGGCTCGACATCCTCCGCCATTCGACCGCGCACGTCACTGCGCAGGCCGTCCAGGATCTCTTCCCCGATGCGAAGCTCGGCATCGGGCCCTACATCACCGACGGCTACTACTTCGACTTCGACGTCGCCGAGCCATTCACGCCCGAGGACCTCAAGGCCATCCAGAAGAAGGCCGCGCAGATCGTCAAGTCCGGCCAGACCTTCAACCGGGTCGTCGTCACCGAGGACGAAGCGCGTGAGCGCATGGCGAACGAGCCGTACAAGCTCGAACTCATCTCCGACAAGGGCGCCGGTGACGACGAGTCGGCGGCCGTCGAGGTCGGCGCCGGCGAACTCACCGTCTACGAGAACGTCGACCGCAAGGGCGAGGTCGTGTGGCAGGACCTCTGCCGCGGCCCCCACCTGCCGAACACGAAGCTCATCGGCAACGGATTCGCCGTCACCCGCTCCTCGGCGGCGTACTGGCGCGGCGACCAGGCCAACGCGAGCCTGCAGCGCGTCTACGGCACCGCGTGGGCGTCGAAGGACGATCTCAAGGCCTACCAGGACCGCCTCGCCGAGGCGGAGCGCCGTGACCACCGCAAGCTCGGTGCCGAACTCGATCTCTTCTCGTTCCCCGAGGAGCTCGGCTCCGGTCTGCCGGTCTTCCACCCCAAGGGCGGCATCATCAAGCGGGAGATGGAGGACTACGTCCGCGCCCGCCACATCGCCGAGGGCTTCGACTACGTCGGCACCCCGCACATCTCGAAGGAGACCCTCTACTACACCTCGGGGCACCTGCCCTACTACGGGGAGAACATGTTCCCGGCGATGCTCGTCGACGAGGTCCGCGATGAGGAGGGCGAGATCGTCAAGGAGGGCACCCCGTACCGGCTCAAGGCGATGAACTGCCCGATGCACAACCTCATCTACCGCTCGCGGGGCCGTTCCTACCGCGACCTGCCGCTGCGCCTCTTCGAGTTCGGCACCGTCTACCGCGACGAGCCCTCCGGCGTCGTCCACGGCCTCACCCGCGTCCGCGCCCTCACTCAGGACGACTCCCACTCCTACGTCGCCGTCGAGGACGCCGCGGCCGAGATCCGCCACCTCCTCGGCTTCGTCCTCAGCCTGCTCCGGGACTTCGGCCTCAACGACTTCTACCTCGAACTCTCGACCCGCGACGAGGACGGGAAGAAGAAGGACAAGTTCATCGGCTCCGACGAGCAGTGGGCCGAGGCGACGGCGACGCTCGAGCAGGTCGCCGCCGAATCCGGTCTCGAACTCGTCCCCGATCCCGGCGGCGCCGCCTTCTACGGCCCGAAGATCTCCGTCCAGGCCCGCGACGCGATCGGCCGCACGTGGCAGATGTCGACGGTCCAGCTCGACTTCAACCAGCCCGAGCGCTTCGGCCTCGAATACGTCGCCGCCGACGGCACCCGCAAGCGGCCGGTGATGATCCATTCGGCGAAGTTCGGCTCGATCGAGCGCTTCCTCGGCGTCCTCACCGAACACTACGCCGGGGCCTTCCCGGTGTGGCTCTCGCCGGTCCAGGTCACCGCGATCCCCGTGGCCGAGGAGTTCAACGACTACCTGACCGAGGTGGCCGACCAGTTGCGCGCGGCCGGCGTGCGGGTCGAGGTCGACGACAGCGACGACCGCTTCCCGAAGAAGATCCGGAACGCCTCGAAGTCGAAGGTCCCCTTCGTCCTCATCGCCGGCGGTGAGGACCGCGACGCCGGGGCCGTGTCGTTCCGCTTCCGCGACGGCACCCAGGACAACGGCGTGCCCGTCGCCGAGGCGATCGCCCGGATCACCGAGGCGATCGAGACCAAGGCCCAGGTATGACGAGCGAGGGCGAGCAGGCCGCGGACCCGGACCACCACCTCGGCGCGGGGGACCGTCCGGATCCCGCGCTGGGCATGGACCTGTCCGACATCGAAGCCGCCGAGGGCTTCCCGCGCGTGCCCGACGCCTTCCAGCGGCTGTGGACACCGCACCGGATGGTCTACATCGGGGGACAGGACAAGCCGAAGGACTCCGGTCCCGCCGAGTGCCCGTTCTGCGCTGCGCCGAAGAAGTCCGATGAGGAGGCGCTCATCGTCGCCCGCGGTGAGACCGTCTACGCGGTGCTCAACCTCTACCCGTACAACCCGGGTCACCTGCTCATCTGCCCGTACCGTCATGTCGCCGACTACACGGAGCTGACACCGGCGGAGACGGTCGAGCTCGCGGAGTTCACGCAGAAGGCGATGGAGGTCATCCGGGCCGTCTCTGGCCCCGACGGCTTCAACCTCGGGATGAACCAAGGCGAGGTGGCCGGAGCGGGGATCGCCGCGCACCTGCACCAGCACGTCGTCCCGCGGTGGAGTGGAGACGCGAACTTCCTGCCCATCGTGGCGCAGACGAAGGCCCTGCCGCAGGTGCACGCCGATGTGCGAGCGGCACTGTCGAAGGAATGGAACCGATGAACCCGGAAGATCTCGATTCGCTCGCCGAGTACGCCACACCCGTCGCCGCCGGTGATGAGACGATCATCGCGATCTCTCGTCCCGACCTCGAATCGAACTCGTACCTCTCCCAGCTCTTCGCCGTCGGCGCCGATTCCCCGCGCCGCCTCACCCACGCGTGGCGCGACACCTCACCGCAGATCGGTGAGGCATGGGCGGCCTACCTCAGTGCCGAGAAGGGCGAGCGGTCCCAGCTCTTCGCCGGCCCCACCCTGACGACGGCGCACCGGATCACCGATCGCCACCTCGGCGTCTCCGAATTCGCCCTCGACGATGCCACGGGCCGCGTCCTCTACATCTCCCGGGTGCCCGAACCCGGCCGCTACGGCACCGACGACGACATTCCCGCCGACGAGGAGGCGCCGCGGCGGATCACCTCGGCGGCGTATCAGGCCAACGGTCTCGGATACGTCAAGGATCGTCCCGCGCGGGCGTTCCTCGTCGACCTCATCGAACCCGGGCTCGGCAAGTCGGGGATCGCCGGCTCCGACGAGGTGCCGCTCTCGACGATGCTCACGACCCCGGACTCCGATGTCCACGACCCGCAGTTCTCGCCCGACGGCGCGCACATGAGCGTCGTCGCCGCGACTCATCCGGACCACGGCGCACCCGACCTGCGCTCGACCGTGTGGCTGCTCGGGGCGAAGGGACCCACCCCGCTCGAGCTGCCGCGGATGAGTGTGAGCCTCCACCGGTGGATCGACGCCGACCGGATCCTCCTCGTCGGCAGCGACCTCACCCGTGACGAACTCGACTTCGTCGGGCAGATGCCCGGTCTCTTCGTCCACGACATGCGCACCGGGACGACGCAGCGGCTGACCGATCCCGAGACGGTCGCCGTCGCCCAGATCCCACCGCAGATCGTCGCCGGGACCGTCGTCTTCGCCGTCGACTCCGACGGTGCGACACGTCTGGCCGGCCTCCGCCTCGATGATGTGCTCGAAGGGTCGGCCGGGGCCGATGGCTCGGCTGTGATCGATGAGTCGGCCGTCACCGGCACCGAGGCGGCTCTCGACGATCTCGTGTTCCTCACCGACGACGTCACCGTCGTCACGGGCTTCGACGTCGCCGACGGCACCGCGGTCGTCACCGCGGTGACGCCGACGACACCGGCCGCACTGCTGCGCGTCGACGTCGACGCCGCTCGAGAGTCGTCCGGGGCACCGGTTCCCACCGTCGTGCTCGAGCATCCCGCTCCGGCCGCCTCGGTGCGTCCCGAGGTCCTCCGGGTCGAGGGTCCCGGCGGCACGGTCACCGGATGGCTCGCCAAACCCGCCGGGCAGGGCCCGTTCCCGGTGATCCTCAACATCCACGGCGGACCGTTCGCGCAGTACACGCACGGCTGGTTCGACGAGACTCAGGTGCTCACCTCGGCGGGCTATGCCGTCGTCTACGCGAACCCGCGCGGTTCGGGAGGACGGACGCGCACGTGGGGCACCGCGGTGCAGGGCGATATGGCCGCCCCGGCGATGGCCGACGTCCTCGCTGTCCTCGACCACGCACTGGCCGCGGATGCCGACCTCGATGCCAGCCGCCTCGGCGTGCAGGGCGGATCGTACGGCGGGTATCTCACGGCGATGACGATCGCCGCCGACCACCGCTTCGCCGCGGCGATCGTCGAACGCGGATACCTCGACCCGCACAGCTTCCTCGGCACCTCCGACATCGGACGCTTCTTCACCGAGGAGTACACCTCGCGTGATGCCGCGGCGATCGCCCGGCAGTCCCCGCTCGCCCACGCGGCTGAAGTGCGCACCCCGACGCTCGTCATGCACTCCGAACTCGACTTCCGGTGCCCGCTCGAACAGGCACAGCAGTACTACGCCGCGCTCCAGCGGGCCGGAGTCGTCACCGAGCTGCTCATCTTCCCCGGTGAGAACCATGAGCTCTCGCGCTCGGGGCAGCCGCGACATCGCCGGCAGCGCTTCGATGCGATCCTCGACTGGTGGGATCAGCGCCTGCGGGCCCCCAAGGCCGACTGCACGACCGTCGATCGCCCGCTCACCACCTCGGCGGTTCGCTGACCCGATGCTCAACACCATCGCCCGCGAGGCATTCACCCGACTCTTCCGTCCCCTGGCCAGGCTGCTCCTGCGCCTCGGGCTCACCCCCGATGCCGTGACGTTCATCGGCACGCTCGGGGTGAGCGCCGGCGCGCTGATCTTCTACCCGCTCGGGCACCTGTTCTGGGGCACGGTCGTCATCACCGTCTTCGTCTTCTGCGACATGCTCGACGGGATCATGGCCCGGGAGATGGGGCGCAAGAGCCTGTGGGGCGCATTCCTCGACTCGACGCTCGACCGCATCGCGGACTCCGCCGTGTTCGTCGGTCTCGCACTGTGGTTCTTCCTCGGTGCGGATGATCCGCTCACCGCACTCCTCGCCCTCGGCTGCCTGGTGACAGGGTCGCTTGTCTCATATGTGCGGGCGCGGGCCGAGGGCCTCGGCGTCCACGCGTCCGGCGGAATCGCCGAGCGCGCCGACCGGTTGTTGGTCACACTCATCGTCACCGGCTTGGTGGGAATGGGACTTCCCGATATCGTTCTGACGGTCGCCTTGGGCGTCTTGATGATCGCCTGCTGCATCACTATCCTGCAAAGAATTTCGTCTGTCCGCCGTCAACTCCTGGAGAAACATGAAACCGCGTAAAGCTTCACGGGTCGTTCTGCTCAATGAGCGCGACGAGGTTCTCCTCATCAGGGCCCAGGACCTGCTCACGCCCACCCATCAGTGGTGGATGACCGTGGGCGGCGGCTCGGAGATGGGCGAATCGCCGGCGCAGACCGCGGCCCGCGAACTCGCCGAGGAGACCGGCCTCGAATGCGAACCCGGCGACCTCATCGGTCCGCTCGCTATCCGCGACGAGGTCTTCCACTTCACCGAGAAGGAGCTGCGGCAGCTCGAGACGTACTTCGCCTACCGGACGAGTGAGGACATCGAACTCGAGGACGCCGTGTGGACCGACATCGAGAAGCGCAGCCTGCTCGAGTTCCGCTGGTGGTCCCGCGACGAGCTCATGGCGACGACCGAGACGATCTACCCGAAGAACCTGCTCAGCCTCATGGAGCTCGCCGCCGTCGGCACCGTGCCCGACGTCCCCCTCGTCATCGACTGAGCGGGGCCGCGTCGCCGGTCCGGAGCGGTTGCGGGGTCGATCTGTGGCGATGACGGTGCCGGTTCATGGCGATGCCGTCGGCACCGCCTCGGTGGGAAGCGACTGAGCCGAGGCGCGACTGCACCGGGGCAGGAGTCAGCCGGACCGCCTCGGCGGGAATCGATCGCACTTTCGCGGGAGACAACCGCACGTCCGCGGGAATCGCCTCCACCGCCTCGGCGGGAAACGACTGCACCGCGACGGGTTTCGGCGCGCGGGCGCTGGGGCGTATAGAATCTAAGGGCTTCATCTATAGGAAGGAACACCAGTGTCAGGTCATTCCAAATGGGCAACGACTAAGCACAAGAAAGCTGCCATCGATGCCAAGCGCGGCAAGCTGTTTGCCAAGCTGATCAAGAACATCGAGGTTGCCGCACGCAACGGTGGACCTGATCCCGACGGCAACCCGACTCTCTTCGACGCGATCCAGAAGGCGAAGAAGAACTCGGTGCCCGCAGACAACATCAACCGCGCGGTCAAGCGCGGCGGCGGCCTCGACGGCGAAGCGGTCAACTACGAGACGATCATGTACGAAGGCTACGCGGCCGGCGGCGTCGCACTCCTCATCGAGTGCCTCACCGACAACCGGAACCGTGCGGCCTCCGAAGTGCGCGTCGCCGTGACCCGCAACGGCGGTTCGATGGCCGATCCCGGTTCGGTGTCGTACAACTTCAACCGCAAGGGCGTCATCGTCGTCCCGGCCGATGGCACCGATGAGGACGCCATCGTCGAGGCGACCCTCGAAGCCGGCGCCGAAGAGGTCAACGACGAAGGGGAGACCTTCGAGGTCATCTCCGAGGCGACCGACCTCGTCGCGGTGCGCACGGCGCTCGTCGACGCCGGCATCGACTACGACTCCGCCGAGGCCTCGTTCGTCCCCGGACTCAAGGTCAGCCTCGACGCGGCCACCGCCACCAAGGTGTTCAAGCTCATCGACGCCCTCGAAGACAGCGACGAAGTGCAGAACGTCTATTCGAACGCCGACGTCAGCGACGAGGTTCTCGCAGAACTCGACGCCTGATGCGCATCCTCGGCGTGGACCCCGGCCTCACCCGGTGCGGATTCGGCGTCATCGACACCCTGCCGGCCAGGAAGGCCGCCATGGTCGCCGTCGACGTCTTCCGCACCCCGTCCGCGGATTCCGTGGACCTGAGGCTGGGGTCCCTCGCCGAGGCGTTCGACACCTGGCTGGACACGCACCGTCCCGATGTCGTCGCGATCGAGCGGGTCTTCGCCCGCAACGACGTTTCGACGATCATGGGCACCGCGCAGGCCTCGGGCCTGACGATGGGGTTGGCCGCGCGCCGCGGGATCCCTGTCGCCATGCACACGCCGTCTGAGGTCAAAGCCGCGATCACGGGCTCCGGACGGGCGGACAAGAAGCAGGTGACGAACATGGTCACCCGCATCCTCGGACTCGACGCGCCGCCCAAGCCCGCCGACGCCGCCGACGCGCTGGCCATCGCGATCTGCCACTCCTGGCGAGGAGCGCTCAGTGCCCAGTCGACGCCAGGCATGAACAAGGACCTCACCGAGCGCAAGGGCGGCGGCCGGCAGGGGAGTGGGCTGACCAGAGCCCAAGAACAGTGGGCCCGTGCACTGCGCAATGCGAAGTGAGCTTCGGAACAAGTTCCACTCCGCGCTCTTCACGCCATCGTCACTGGTGAGCAGCGCGCTTTTCGACTGAATAGAACTGCCCCGAATGTCTTCGAAAATCAGTTGAGAAAATCGAACGAAACTATAGACATGTGATGTCCGTGACATCTAGAATAGAGGCAACCGCACAACATCACCGTTGACGGACAGATTGCCGAGATCATGACGCTCACGCCGGAACGACCGCAGAACCACCGGGATGATGGCTCCCGTGGCAAAGAGTCGGGCGCGCGTGCAGACGCATCGAAGACGCGGCCCGGGTCGCGCGGCAAGAAGGGCTCGACGGCCCCACGATCACTTCGCGATCAGCTCGAAGCGGCCGGAATGGATCTCAGCGGTCATGGGCTGGCTGAGACGCTCGGCAGCATGGACGCGGTCGCGGCGCCTGACTTCTCTGCGGTTGATCCTTCGGCCTGCGATCACTCGCTTACTGTCCCTGCAGACGCTGGACTCTCTGCCCGAGAGGTTCGCCGAGGCGACGGCGGAGGGAATGGCTCATCGACCGCTGCGGGCGAGTCAGGGGGCACCACCGGCGTCGAGGGAGTCGGCTCACCTCAATCCGCGCGCAACGACATGGACGCCGCCGGTGCACCGCGACCGTGTGTGTCCGATATGGACAACCCCTTCCAAGCGGCCGTCGACGAGCACCGTGACACCTCCCTGGCGGACTCTCCTCATCCGATGCTCTCGAAGGAGCAGTGGGCTGACCTCGGAGACTCGGTTCCCGAAGTGACCGACAGCATCGCGGCGATCACCCGACTCGAAGCCGAACTCCGCGATTTCCGACGCCCGATGGGACCCGACGAGGCCATCACCGTGATGAGGGGAGTCGAAGCGCTCAGCCGTCTTGTCGATTCGCTCCACGCTGTGACGCTGTCGGTGTTCGAACGCGTCGGAACACCCAAGGACTACGGGGCGAAATCGACGAAGGCGCTGGTGCAGGACAAACTCCAACTCAGCAGCACCGAGGCACACCGCCGCACCGAGCTGGCGAAGAACCTCGGCAACCGGGTCGACCTGACTGGGCAGTCGCGGCCGCCGAAGTATCCGATCGTCGCGGCCGGTCTGCAGTCCGGAGCGCTCTCGTCGAGCCAGGCGGCGATGATCGGAAAATGCCTCGACGAGGTCCCCTTCTGGCTCGGCGTTGAGGTGCGCGAACGGATCGAGGGCAAACTCGTCGAACGCGCTCCGAGCGTCCGCGTCTCCGACCTCCGGCGGATCTTCACCGCCATGCTCGACCGGGTCGATCCCGACGGCACCGAGCCGACCGACTTCCACGACCGCTCGAAGTACAAGGTCAACGTCCGGCAGCGCCACGACGGCGACTGGGACCTCAGCGGCCTTCTCGACCCGATCACCGGTGGCATCATTCAGGGATGGCTGACCTCGCGGATCAAAGCCGATGACCCGACCGGAGCGGACAGTCCGACCGGAGCGGGAGACTCGACCGGAGCGGACAGTCCGACCGGCGAAAGCGACTCGTCCGGAGCGGACAGTCCGACCGGAGCGGGCGCCACGACCGGTGACAGTCGCGCAGACGCCACGACGGGTCTCGACGGTGGATCCGGTGACGGCAGTGCACACGATCCGACAGGTCCTGGCGGTGGACCCGCTGATGACCTCCGCGTCGAGGGCGAACAGATGCTCGAGCTCTTCGACAGCGTGCTCGCCGGAGACATCACCGACAGGCCACTGCCGGCCGATGCGAATCCGCAGCTGTCGGGACCCGGCTCTGAGAACCCCCGCGGCTGGGGTGTCCGCGCCGACGGCACGTTCGCCGACACCTCGAGCGAACAGGGCACAGTGCAGAATCTCATGTACGAACGCTTCTCGACACTGATCTCCCACACCGAAATGGGTCGGGTCGGCAGGGGAGCGCCGTTCGCCCTCGTCGTCACCGCCACGGCCGAGAACCTCGCCGAGGGGAAAGGCCGGGCGACGACGGGAGCCGAAGCCGACTTCCCGATCGACCTCGCCGCCGATGAGGGCCTCAACGGCACGGTGTTCTTCCATCTCATGACCGAGAAGGCGAAGTCGATGGCGCTGGCGACCGAACAGCGGCATGCGACTCCCCGTCAGCTGGCGATCCTCGGCGCGCGAGACAAAGGCTGCACTTTCCCCGGATGCGAGACTCCACCGGGCTGGTGCGACGCGCACCATGTCTTCCCGTGGGCGCTCGGCGGCAGAACCGACCTCAATAACCTCACCCTCGTCTGCAGCATGCACCACCACCTCATCGACAGATCCGAGTGGGAGACGATCATGCTCAAGGACGGCCGTGCCGCATGGATACCACCGGCTTCGATCGACATCGAACGGCGACCGATCCTCCATGCACGATTCGTCACCGACGATGCCGTCGACTCACTCTTCGCCGACCTTCCGTATTCGCCGCTCACCGCCGCCGACGTCGGCGTCGACGCGGAGCATTGTGGGCCGGAGCTGATGCGGGGGAGCGACGCGGATTCGGAGCAATGGGGCAGTGTGCCCGAATCGGGAGTCGCGCGTGGACCGGGCTGGGGCATCGACGACTGCAGCGATGGTGGCGCCACCGATGGCGGCGCCACGGGCGGCGTTGCCGTCGGCGGCGCAGTCGACGGAGAGATGTCGCCGGGAGGCGAAGCCACCGGTGATGATGCCACCGGTGACGATGATCCTGGTCCCGGGGATCGAGGTCTGTGGTGAGCGGCCCGCTCGAGGGGACGAGTGTGCCGCACGCCCGGGCATGTCGGATGAGGCGAGCGACCTCGAACTGTTAGTCTGGATTCGTACACGTGTTCCCACCTGAAAGGCAGTCCGTGATCAGTTTCCTCAGCGGTACGGTTCATCGCATCGCAGCTGACCACCTCGTCGTCCTCACCTACGGTGTCGGCAGGAAAGTGCACGTGACACCCGACACCCTGGCCGGCACCCGCCACGGCGCCGACATTGACCTCGTCACGACCCTCGTCGTCCGCGAGGACTCGATGACCCTCTTCGGCTTCGGCACCGAAGACGAGAACCACACCTTCGAGGTCCTCCTGACGATCTCGGGCATCGGACCCCGCCTGGCGATGGCTATCCTCTCCGTCATGGGCCCCGACGAACTCGCCGCCGCGATCGCCGGCCAGGACGCCACCGCCCTCACGCGTGTGCCGGGCATCGGCAAGAAGGGCGCCTCACGCATCATCCTCGAACTCGAGAACAAGCTCCCGAAGTTCGCCGCCGCAGCGCCCGGCCCCACGCTCTCCTTCGGCGGGACCAACCAGCAGGTCGTCGACGCCCTCGTCGGCCTCGGCTGGAAGGAACCCCAAGCCGCCGAGGTGGTCCAGGAAGTCGTCGCTGACCTCGGGGCCGACGCCGGCACCTCGGCGCTGCTCAAGGCCTCGCTCAAAGTCCTCGGTGCCCGGAAATGACCGACCGCGAAACCACGTCCTACGAGATGGACTTCGGCGACCAGCGCCTCACCGGTGCCGAGCACGACCGGCTCGTCTCCGGCAGCGCCGAAGCCGCCGAACGCGATGCCGAGGCGGCGCTGCGGCCCAAAGGGCTCCACGACTTCATCGGCCAGCCCCAGGTTCGCGAACAGCTCTCCCTCGTCCTCGACGCCGCGAAGGCCCGGCACAAGGCCCCCGACCACGTCCTGCTCTCCGGCCCACCCGGGCTCGGCAAGACGACGCTGGCGATGATCATCGCCCACGAGATGCAGGCAAGCCTGCGTGTGACCTCCGGACCCGCCGTCCAGCACGCCGGCGACCTCGCCGCGATCCTCTCCTCCCTCGAAGAGGGCGAAGTCCTCTTCATCGACGAGATCCACCGGATGGCCCGCGCCGCCGAGGAGATGCTCTACGTGGCGATGGAGGACTTCCGCGTCGACGTCATCGTCGGCAAGGGCCCCGGCGCCACGGCGATTCCGCTCGACCTCCCGCCCTTCACCCTCGTCGGCGCGACGACCCGTTCGGGACTCCTTCCGGCACCGCTGCGCGACCGCTTTGGGTTCACCGGGCACCTCGACTTCTACTCGAGCGCCGACCTGCTCACCGTGCTCACCCGCTCTGCCCGGATGCTCGGCATCGACGCAGAGAACCGTGGGCTCACGGAGATCTCCACCCGCTCCCGGGGCACACCCCGCATCGCCAACCGTCTGCTCCGCCGCGTCCGGGACTGGGCGCAGGTGCGCGGCAACGGCACCATCGACGAGGCCGCCGCACTCAACGCGCTCACCGTCTACGAAGTCGACGAACTCGGCCTCGACCGCCTCGACCGCTCCGTCCTCGAAGTCCTCTGCAAGCGCTTCTCCGGCGGGCCCGTGGGACTCGGCACGCTGTCGGTCTCGGTCGGGGAGGAAGCCGATACGGTCGAGACCGTGTCCGAGCCGTACCTCGTGCGGGAGGGCCTCATCAGCCGCACCCCACGCGGACGCGTCGCCACCTCGGCGGCATGGAGGCATCTGGGACTCCACATCCCAGCAAACTATGAGTACTGAACCCTGCGTATCGGTTCGCCTTGAGTACGGACTTCGAACTAAGCTAGTGCACTGGTCCGTTCTTATGGAAGGTTGATACCTGTGGATTTGCTGATCCCTCTCGCGCTCGCTGCGCTGCTGATTTTTTTCCTGTTCAACTCTCGGCGTAAGCAGAAGGCGCGTGCGGAGCAGATCAAGACGAACCTCGTCCCCGGAGCCAAGGTCATGACGACCTTCGGCGTCTTCGGCACCGTGCTCTCGATCGACGACGAGGACAACCAGGTCACCATCGAATCCGGGCCCGGCACGATCCTGCGCGTGCACCGCCAGGCCATCGGCCAGATCGACACCCCGGACACCGCGGTCGATGCGGCCCCCGCCACCGAGGCGACCGACTCCCCGGCGATCACCGACGCCGAACTCGACGCGATGAACGAGCGCAAGCGCGCCGAGGCCGGCGACGACGATATCAAGGCCGCCGACGCTGACGTCGACGCCGCCGATGCCGACCTCAAGGCCGATCGCGCTGATGCGAAGGCTGACCGCGCCGATGCGAAGGCCACCGATGCCGACCTCAAGGCTGACCGCGCTGATGAGAAGGCGCTCGACGCCGATCTCAAGGCCGATAATGCTGATCTCAAGGCCGACAATGCCGACCGCACTGCCGCCGAGGCGGATGCGGCTGCGAAGACCAGCGCCGACGACGTGGACGGCAGCTCGACTGAGGATCCGTCGAAGGGGACCGGCACCGACAAGCCGGACACCGACGACAAGAAGAACTGATCCCCTCACTGCACCCGATCGAAAGCTGAGACGTGTCCGACATCGAAGAAAAGCCACGCCCTGGTTTGCGCTTCCTGTGGTTGACGATCGTCACCCTGATCCTCCTCGGCGTCCTCGGCGCAGGGATCATCTGGTCCGACGCCACTCCCACACCGAAGCTCGCCCTCGACCTCGAGGGCGGCACCTCGATCATCCTGGAACCCCAGGTGTCAGAGGACACGACGATCAGCAAGGAACAGCTCGATCAGGCTGTCGCCATCATCCGCCAGAGGGTCGACTCGACGGGTGTCTCCGAAGCCGAGATCACGACGCAGGGCGACAGGAACATCGTCGTCAACCTGCCGGGCAACCCGGATGAGGAGACCCGCAACCTCGTCCGCTCCTCGGCTCAGCTCGTCTTCCGCCGCGTCGCCCTCGTCGGCGACCCGCGCTCCCAGGCGCAGATCGACGAAGAGCAGCAGGGACAGAACGGGGGAGACCCCTCTGAGGGACTCACCGACGAGGAGCGTCAGCGCCTCGAAGATTTGACCGGCGGCAGCCAGGACGCCCCGACCGGCGGCGGCGCCGTCGTCAACTCGAGCAGCTCAGACGAAACCGGCGCAGACGAACCCGGCGCAGGCAACGGAAGCGCAGACGAACCCGCGAACGCCGGCGGCAACGCGCCCGCCCCGTCCGAGTCGCCAGCCGGTGAGACACCGGCCGGTGAGTCGCCGGCCCCGACCCAGGCAGGCGAAGGCCAGGGCGAGGACACCCAGGTGACCGACTCGACGCCGCGCCCCCTGTTCGATCCCGAGCAGGACACTGCCGAATGGCAGACGCAGGAGATCATCAACCAGTACACGGAGCTCGACTGCACGAACCCGGAGAACCGGACCGGCGGCGTCCAGCAGCCGGCCGACGAGCCGGTCGTCTCGTGCGCCCAGGACGGGTCGGCGAAGTACGTGCTCGGCCCCGTCGAACTCTCCGGTGACCACCTCACCGACGCGACCTTCGGCTACGCGGCCGGCGCCAACGGCGTCCAGACCAACCAGCCCGCCGTCAACCTCGAGTTCGACGACACGGGTCGCGAGATCTTCAAGCAGATCACCTCGGCGATCACCGGCCTCCAGCAGCCGTACAACCAGTTCGCGATCTCGCTCGACGGCCTCGTCCTCTCCGCTCCGACCTCGAACGCCGTCATCACCGACGGCCGGGCCGAGATCTCGGGCAACTTCACCCTCGACGAGGCCCAGACACTGGCCAACCAGCTCAAGAACGGCTCCCTGCCGATCAGCTTCCAGGTCCAGAGCGAAGAGCAGATCTCACCGACCCTCGGTGCGAACTACCTCAACATCGGCATCCTCACCGGACTCGTCGGTCTCCTCCTCGTCGTCGTCTACTCGCTCCTGCAGTACCGGGTCCTCGGACTCGTCACCGTCTCGAGCCTCGTCGTCGTCGGCGTCCTCACGTATCTGCTCCTCCTCATCGCATCGTGGAGATACGGCTACCGGCTCTCCCTGGCCGGTGTCGCCGGTATCATC
Source organism: Brevibacterium sp. 2SA (assembly GCF_005502845.1). Taxonomy (NCBI): domain Bacteria; kingdom Bacillati; phylum Actinomycetota; class Actinomycetes; order Micrococcales; family Brevibacteriaceae; genus Brevibacterium; species Brevibacterium sp. 2SA. Next base: position 63,997 of record NZ_SCMW01000001.1, read on the forward strand.
ATCGGCATCGGCATGGCGGCGGACTCGTTCATCGTCTACTTCGAACGCGTCCGAGACGAGCTGCGCAGCGGACGGAACCTCCTCTCGGCCGTCGAAGTCGGCTGGGACCGCGCCAAGCGCACGATCTGGGCGTCGAAGTCGGTCAACATGCTCGCCGCCGTCATCCTCTACATCCTCGCCGTCGGTTCGGTGCGCGGCTTCGCGTTCACCCTCGGCCTCGCGGTCATCGTCGACATCCTCGTCGTCTTCCTCTTCACCCACCCGATGCTCCAGCTCCTCGCCCGAACGAAGTTCTTCGGCCAGGGGCACCCGATGTCGGGTATGGATCCGCGTCTGCTCGGAGTCAAACCGGCCGCCTACCGCGGTGCGCTCGGCATCGACCTCGACAACAAGGACAAGTCGCCCGAAGCCCAACGCCGCGACAAGGCGCGGGCCCGCAAACTCGGCCTCGACGACGACACGGAGACCATCGCCGGCCGCCGCGCCAAGCGCCGGGCCGAGGCGAAGAACTCCACGTCGTCTGAGGAGTCCACCGGCAGCTCCCGCACGGCCACCGCGACGACGACCGCACTCGCCGACGGTTCGTCGGAGACCGCCGAGGTGACCGAGGCCGACGACACGACGACGAAGGACACCGCCGCGGACTCAGAAGACTCCGAGTCCGGCACGGCAGCGTCGACCGAGTCCGCAGATTCGGCCGTGACGAAGAAGACGAAGAGCTCGCGACGCAAACGCGGATCGGACACTCCGTCGACCGGCGGCACGATCGCCGAACGCAAGGCGGCCGCCAAGCGCGCGGCAGCCGCAGACGAAGAGAAGGGGGCAGAGAAGTGAAGAAGTTCTTCGCCTGGGGCAACCGCCTCCACAACGGTGAGTCCTCCATCCCCTTCGTCGGGAAGGCCAAGCTCTGGCTCTCGATCGCCGGCGTCCTCGTCATCCTCTCCCTCCTCGTTCCGCTCATCGCCGGATTCAACTTCGGCATCGCCTTCCGCGGCGGTTCGCAGTTCCAGGTCGACAACGTCACCGACACCTCGGCGAGCAAGGGCGAGACCATCGTCAACGACGTCGTCCCCGACTCCGAACCGCGTCTGACCCCGACCGGGGACACCGCGGTGCGCATCGAGACGAACCAGCTCTCCGACGAGCAGATGCAGGAAGTCCGCGACGCCCTGTCGGCCGGCTACGACGTCCCCGCCGAGGACGTCACCTCGACCTTCGTCGGCCCCCAGTGGGGCGCTGACGTGACCCAGAAGATGGTCAGGGCGCTCGTCATCTTCGTCGCGATCGCGATGATCGTCATGGCGCTCTACTTCCGGACCTGGAAGATGTCGCTGGCCGCGATCGTCGGACTCTTCGTCGTCATGATCGTCACGATGGGCATCTACTCGGCCACCGGCTTCGAAGTCACCCCGGAAGCCGTCATCGGCTTCCTCACCGTCCTGAGCTTCTCGCTCTACGACACGGTCGTCGTCTTCGACAAGATCCGCGAGAACACCGCGAGATTCAAGGACAACAAGCGCCTGAAGTTCTCCGAGCTCGTCAACCTCGGCATCAACCAGACGACGGTGCGCTCGATCAACACCTCCGTCGTCTCGGTGCTGCCGATCGCCTCGATCCTCTTCATCGGCGTCTTCCTCCTCGGCGCGGGCACGCTCGTCGACATCTCGCTCTCGCTCTTCGTCGGCACGATCGTCGCCGCCGCCTCGACGCTCTTCGTCGCCAGCCCCCTATACGCGCTCCTGCGGTCGAACGAACCCGCCGTGAAGGAACAGGAAGAGGCCGTGCGTGAATTACGCTTGAAGGACGGCAAAGACGATGTGGCACCCGTGATCCACGCCGAGGTCTGAGACGAGACCACGAGCTGGATCACGTCAGAGAGGGGGACGTGGTGGCATCATCGGCTGAATCGCGCCGTCCGCGCGGCATCTCCCGTCTGGCCTGGTGGGCGGCCAGGGCGCAGAACGACCCCGGCTACCCGCGGGTGCTCGGACCGATGATCCGGGCCCTGCAGTCGAGCCACCCGAAGGCTGACATCGACCTCGTCGTGCGTGCCTACACGGTCGCCGAGGAGGCCCACCGCGGGCAGACCCGGAAGTCCGGGGACCCCTACATCACCCATCCGGTGGCGGTCGCGACGATCCTCGCCGAGATCGGCATGCTCCCGGTCACCCTGGCCGCGGCGCTCCTCCACGACACTGTCGAGGACACCGACTACTCGCTCGAGCAGCTCACCGAGTCCTTCGGACCCGAAGTCGCGGCAATGGTCGACGGGGTGACGAAGCTCGACAAGCTCACCTACGGTCAGGCCGCCCAGTCGGAGACCGTGCGGAAGATGATCGTCGCGATGGCCAAGGACATCCGCGTCCTCGTCATCAAGCTCGCCGACCGTCTCCACAACGCGCGCACATGGAAGTTCGTGCCCGCCTCCTCGAGCACGAAGAAGGCACGCGAGACCCTCGAGATCTACGCCCCGCTCGCGCACCGGCTCGGCATGAACACGATCAAGTGGGAACTCGAGGACCTCTCGTTCCAGGTCCTCCACCCCAAGGTCTACGACGAGGTGGTCCGCCTCGTCGCCGACCGGGCACCGGAGCGGGAGAAGTACCTTTCGACCGTCTCGCACGAGCTCCAGTCCGAACTCGCCGACTCCGGCATCGAGGCGGCCATCACCGGCCGGCCGAAGCACTACTACTCGATCTACCAGAAGATGGTCGTGCGCGGTCACGAGTTCGCCGACATCTACGACCTCGTCGGCGTCCGCGTCCTCGTCGAGACCGTCCGCGAATGCTACGCGACCCTCGGCATCGTCCACGCCCGCTGGAACCCGGTCCCCGGCCGGTTCAAGGACTACATCGCGATGCCGAAGTACAACATGTACCAGAGCCTCCACACCACGGTCATCGGCCCAGGCGGCAAACCCGTCGAGATCCAGATCCGCACCCATGAGATGGACCGCCGTGCGGAGTTCGGCGTCGCCGCCCACTGGAAGTACAAGGATCGCGGCAACCCGTCGAAGGCGATCACCTCGAACACCGCCCGTTCGGTCAAGGTCTCCGACGACGGCGGAGTCGACGACGCCGCGTGGCTGCGCCAGCTGCTCGACTGGCAGCGCGAGGTCAGCGACCCCGACGAGTTCCTCGACAGCCTCCGCTACGAGGTCAACTCGAAGGAGGTCTACGTCTTCACCCCCAAGGGCGACGTCATGAGCCTGCCCGCGGGTGCGACCCCCGTCGACTTCGCCTACGCCGTCCACACCGAGGTCGGCCACAAGACGATGGGCGCCCGCGTCAACGGCCGCCTCGTCGCCCTCGACACGGAGCTGAAGAACGGCGACTCCGTCGAGGTGTTCACCTCGAAGGACGAGAACGCCGGCCCGAGCCGCGACTGGCTCGGCTTCGTCAAGAGCCCCCGCGCGCGGTCGAAGATCCGCCAGTGGTTCTCGAAGGAGCGGCGCGAAGAGGCGATCGAGAACGGTCGCGAACAGCTCGCCCGCGCGATGCGCCGACACTCGCTGTCAGCGAACGCCCTGATGAGCCAGGAAGCCCTCCAGGTCGTCGCCACCGAGCTGCGCCTGCCCGACGTCACCGCGCTCTACGCGGCGATCGGCAACGGTGTGACCTCGGCCGCCCACGTCGTCGACCTGCTCGCGAAGGAGGTCGGCGAAGAGGAGGAGGTCGCGGTCCTCCCGCCGGAGCCGCGCAACCGCACCGGTCAGTCATCGGGCCACCACTCCTCGGCCGGCGGCGTCGTCGTCAAGGGCGTCGACGACGTCCTCGTCAAACTCGCCCGCTGCTGCACTCCGGTGCCCGGGGATGAGATCGTCGGCTTCGTCACCCGCGGCTCCGGGGTCTCCGTCCACCGGGTCGACTGCCCCAACGTCGTCTCCCTCGAACGCGAACCCGAGCGCATGGTCGAGGTCTCGTGGGGCGAGAAGACGAGCGGGGTCTACCTCGTCCAGATCCAGGTCGAGGCCCTCGACCGTTCGGGTCTGCTCTCCGACATCACGAAGGTGCTCACGGAGACCCACGTCAACATCCTCTCCGCGTCGGTGGCGACATCGAAGGCCCGGGTCGCCCAGTCGAAGTTCGTCTTCGAGATGTCCGATGCCAGCCACCTCGACACCGTGCTCTCCGCGGTCCGCAAAGTCGAAGGCGTCTTCGACGTCTACCGCATCTCCGGCGGCTGAGTTCCCTCGTCCCGCTGCACGCTTGTTGCGGCCCGGATGCCGGGGCGTGTGAAATGGTCGACGACCTGCCGCATCTGCGCGGCGTACGGGCGCCGTCCCACCTCGTCGAGGTAGAGCCGCAGGCGCCTGACCATGTCACCGGGGACATCGTCGATGAGTGCCGCGATCTGCGGGCCTGAGGCCCGCCTGGGGTCGCGGACGAGGGGGAGAAGCAGGTCGTAGAGGGTGCGCATCGGCGTTGTCACCGGGTGACCCGCGATCGTCTCCCAATCACCGCGGTTAAGACTGAGCTCGTGGACGACGAGCCCCGTCGTCTCGAGCACGCGCCGGCGCGGATGCGTCGTCAGCGTCAGCGGACTCGGGGCACGACCGAGCCCGACGTGGACCCACCACGCGGTCGCGTGGGAGACGACGAGGCGGGCAGGGATCTGCGCGGCGAGCGCACTCATCCGCTCCTCGGGACCGAGCACCGCCCCCGCGCGCACCCACGTCGTCTCCGACAGTCTGGTGAGCAGACCGTCGAGAGTGAGCTCTGTGAGATGCTCATAGCCGAAGTCGCTGAGACGGTAGATGTCCTCCATGGCGCAACTCTCGTCGCCTCACACGCTGAGATCAAGAGCGGAGACGGCGCCTGTGGATAACCGGCCGGCGGCGGCATCGCCTGTGGATAACCGCCGAAGCTCTGTCAGTCGAGTTCGGCGTCAGTCGAGTTCGGCGGCCGTCTGCGCGAGCTGATCGCGCCACGCCCGGCGGGCATCGAGGGCCGCCTGCGCATCGGCCACGGCCTTCTCATCGCCGCCGGCCTTCGCCTTCTCCAGCGCTGCCTCGAGTTCGGCGATCGACTCGTCGAGCTGGCTCAGCGCCCCCGAAGTCCGCGCCTTCGTCTCCGGGTTGCTGCGCTTCCACGCGGCGTCCTCGGCCTCGGCCAGAGCCCGCTCGACCTCGCGCAGACCGTTCTCCATGCGGGAGACATCGGCGCGGGGAACCTTCCCGGCCTCCTCCCACTCGTCCTGGATGACCCGCAGCTCACGCTTCGCGGCCGTCGGATCGGTGATCGGCAGCAGCGCCTGCGCCTTCTTCAGCAGCTCCTCCTTGACGACGAGGTTGCCCTTGAACTCCTCGTCGAGGGCGGCGTTCTCGGCATCGCGGGCGGCGAAGAAGACGTCCTGCGCGGCCCGGAAGCGCGCCCAGAGCGCGTCGTCGTCCTTGCGGGAGGCCCGCGGCGCGCGCTTCCACTGGCTCATGAGGTCCTTGTACTTCTGGGACACGGTGCGGAAATCGGTCGAGCCGGACAGGGCCTCCGCCTCGGCGACGATCTTCTCCTTGATCCGCTTGCCCTCGGAGTTGTGCTTGTCGAGTTCGGCGAAGAAGTCCTTGCGCTTGCGCTCGAACGTGTTCCGCGCCTGCGAGAACCGGCCCCACAGCTCCTGGTCGACCGAGCGCGGCAGGCGCGGCCCGCTGCGCTGCATGTCCTTCCACTGCGCGAAGAGCTCCCGCAGGCGGGCGCCGGAGACCTTCCACTGGATCTTGTCCGGGTCCTTGCCGGCGAGGCTCTCGGCCTCGACGACGAGCTCCTCGCGCTTCTGCGCGGCTTCGAGCTTGGCCGCCTCGGTGCGGGCCGCCTGCTTCGACTCCGTCGCCTTCGCATCGGAGATGAGGGTGTCGAGAGTGGCGCCGAGTCCCTTGAGGTCGCCGACGACGTTGGCCTCGGAAAGCGACTCCCGTAGCGTCGTCGCCGCGTGCGTCACCTCGCGGCCCGGTGCTCCGGCGGAGAGGCGGCTGCGCAGGTGAGCGGCGTGTTCGAGGAGTTCGACGTACTTCTTCGCGAAGTACTCGATGGCCTCCTCGCCGGTCGCATCCGGGTACTGGCCGACCTCGCGTTCGCCATCGGCGGTGATGACGAAGACGGTGCCCTGCTCGTCGGCGCGACCGTGCGTGACCGCGCGCGCCACCTCGGCGTCATGGTCAACCGTGCTGCCGGCCACCGGCTGCGCTGCCTGCGGACGCGGCACGGCTGAGGGACGGGGAGTCGGCTTCGGAGTCGGGGTCGACATGTTTCTCACCTATTCTTCATCGGTCGAACCGGCACTGGCGCCGATCACTCGATCTGCTGGGGTTATCCCAGCATAACCACCACGTCACCTCTCGTTAGACTTTGGCCATGGATGTCTTCACGACGCGCGCCGAATTCCTCGATGTCAACTGCTACGCCGTCCGGGCGGAGGGGGAGAGCGACTGCATCCTCATCGATGCCGGCTACGACGCCGGGCCCGAGCTCGCCGAGCTCGCCGCTGCCGAGGGACTCAACCCCGTCGCGATCTTCCTCACCCACGGACATCCCGACCACATCCTCGGGCTGCCCTCGCTGCTCGGCCGCTGGGACGTGCCCGTCCACCTCGGCGAACCCGACCATTACCGGGTCAGCGCACCGGGGGAGACGCTGGGCCCGCAGTTCGCGCAGATGATCGCTCCGCTGCTCGAAGGATGGCAGGCCCCCGCCGAGGTGGTCCCCCTCAATGCGGGCACCGTCGTCACCGTCGCCGGCCTCACCGTTACCGCGATTCCCGCCCCTGGCCACACCGAGGGCTCGACGCTGCTGTCCGTCAGCGCCGACGGGGAGGAGGTCATCTTCACCGGTGACGTCGTCTTCGCGGGCGCGATCGGCCGCATCGACCTGCCCGGCGGGGACGCCGCGGCGATGGCGGACACGCTGCGGGCGTTTGCGACCCTGCCCGACGTTCCCATCTATCCTGGACACGGTCCGGCCTCCCGGGTCAGTCACGAGCTGCGGACGAACCCGTTCCTCTGACCCGCGCGGCAATCGCACACCGCGGCGTCGACCCCGCACCTCAGCGGCCTCAGCGCACCACTCACAGCACACCCCGCACCACCCACAGCAAGGAGAACCATGGCGAAGTCAGCCCGTCTGTCCGGATTCCCGGAACGGCTCCCGGCCGAGCGCGTGATCGAGAAGCGCATCATCGACATCCTCGACCACACCTTCGCCCTCCACGGCTTCTCCGCCCTCCACCACCGCGCCGTCGAACCCCTGAGCCAGCTCGCGAAGGACGGGGAGATCGACAAGGAGATCTTCGCGGTCTCCCGTCTCCACTCCGAGGGCACCGAGCGCAACCCGCTCGGCCTCCACTTCGACCTCACGGTGCCCCTGGCCCGCTTCGTCACGGAGAACGCGAACGCGCTGAGCTTCCCGTTCCGCGCCACCCGCATCCAGCCCGTGTGGCGCGGGGAGCGTCCGCAGCAGGGCCGCTACCGCGAGTTCATCCAGGCCGACATCGACATCATCGCCGACGGCGAGCTGCCCGGACACTTCGAGGTCGAGATCCCGCTCGCCATCGCCGATGCCTTCGCCCGTCTCGCCCCGCTCGGCGTCCCGCCGATCCGCATCGTCGTCAACGACCGTCGCCTCCTCGAGGGCTTCGCCCGGGGGATCGGGCTGACCGACATCCCCGCCGTGCTGCGCAGCCTCGACAAGTACGACAAGATCGGGCCCGAGGAGGTCGCGAAGCTGCTCGCCGCCGACGCCGGTGCCGATGAGCGCCAGCAGCAGCTGTGCCTGGCGCTGGCCGCGATCGAATCCGATTCGCCCGACTTCGCCGACGAGATCCGCGCCCTCGGCGTGAGCCACCCGCTCCTCGACGAAGGGCTCGAAGCACTGACGACGATGCTCGCCGCGGCGGCCGAGCGCGCCCCCGGCGTCCTCGTCGCGCAGCTGAAGATCGCGCGCGGACTCGACTACTACACGGGTGCCGTCTACGAGACGCAGCTCGTCGGCCACGAGGAGCTCGGCTCCGTCGCCTCGGGCGGACGCTACGACTCACTCGCGACGGTGGGAAAGAAGACCTACCCGGGGGTGGGCATGTCGATCGGCATCTCCCGGCTCATGGCCTTCGTCCTCGGTGAGGACAGCGGCATCTCCGCGACTCGGGGCACCCCTTCGGCCGTCGTCATCGCCGTCACCGACGAGGCGCGCCGCGGTGAGGCCGACGCCGTCGCGGCGGCTCTGCGCGCCCGCGACATCGCCTGCGAGGTCTCCCCGAGTGCGGCGAAGTTCGGCCGTCAGATCCGCTATGCCGAACGCCGGGACATCCCCTTCGTGTGGTTCACCGACGGCGAGGCCGGCCACGAGGTCAAGGACATCCGCTCCGGTGAGCAGACCCCGGCCGACCCGCAGACGTGGGAGCCGCCGGCCGAGGATCTCCGACCCCGCGTGACCGGGGCGTAGGGCGTGCGCACCGGACCGTTCGCGGAGGCGCGCGCCGGACAGTGAGCGCGCCTAGGCGGGATCCGGGGCGAGCGACCCGTCGGGGGCGATGTGCTCGAACATCTCCCGGACCATCGACACGACGTGCGGGTCGTCGACGGTGTAGAAGATCCGCCGACCCTCACGGCGGGAGGAGATGAGCCCGGCCAACCGGAGCTTGGCGAGATGCTGGCTGACGGCGGGCACGGTCGCCCCGATCGCCTCGGCGAGGGAGGAGACGTCGAGCTCCTGGTGCACGAGCGTCCACACGACCCGCAGCCGGGTCGCCTGCGAGAGCATGCGGAACGTCTCGGCAGCGACCTCGACCTGCGCCGAGGTGGGCGTCGGGTCGGTCTCCGTGGCGTCCATGGGTCCTCTCTGTCCGCGCTGTACGCGTGCGGGGGTAGGGTGTTCGAGCGACTATCATTGGTCACGCACTCCCCGCATCACCATCGTAAAGGAGCCCATCAGTGCTGCGAAGCCACGAAACCGGAAGCCTGCGTGCCGCCAACGCAGGAGAGACCGTCACCCTCGCCGGGTGGGTCGATCGCCGTCGCGATCATGGAGGTGTCGCCTTCATCGATCTGCGGGATGCTTCGGGAATCGTCCAGGTCGTCGTCCGCGAGGACGACGCGCACGCGCTGCGCAACGAGACCGTCGTCAAGGTCACCGGCACCGTGGCCCTGCGCCCCGAGGGCAACCAGAACCCCAACCTGCCCACCGGTGAGATCGAGATCGTCGACACGAGTGTCGAGATCCTCGCCGAGGCGGCCCCGCTGCCGTTCCAGGTCTCCGACCACGCCGAGGATGCCGGCACCGTCGGTGAGGAGACCCGCCTGAAGTACCGCTACCTCGACCTGCGCCGGTCGGGTCCGGCGCATGCGATGCGGCTGCGCTCGGCGGTCAACAAGGCCGCCCGCGGAGTCCTCGACGAGCACGGCTTCGTCGAGATCGAGACTCCGACGCTGACGAAGTCGACGCCCGAGGGCGCCCGTGACTTCCTCGTCCCGGCCCGCCTTCAGCCCGGTTCGTGGTACGCCCTGCCGCAGTCGCCGCAGCTGTTCAAGCAGCTCCTCCAGGTCGCCGGCATGGAGCGCTACTACCAGATCGCCCGCTGCTACCGTGACGAGGACTTCCGCGCCGACCGGCAGCCGGAGTTCACGCAGCTCGACATCGAGGCCTCGTTCGTCGAGCAGGCCGATGTCATCGCCCTGGCCGAGGAGATCCTCGTCGCCCTGTGGAAGCTCATCGGCTATGACATCGAGACGCCGATCCCGCACATCACGTACCACGAGGCGATGGAGCGCTTCGGGTCGGACAAGCCCGACCTGCGCTTCGGCCTCGAACTGACGAACCTCACCGAGTTCTTCTCCGAGACCCCGTTCCGCGTCTTCCAGTCCGCCTACGTCGGCTCCGTCGTCTACCCCGGCGGCGGCTCGCTGCCGCGACGTCAGCTCGACGCGTGGCAGGACTGGGCCAAACAGCGCGGCGCGAAGGGCCTCGCCTACGTCCTCGTCGCCGAGGACGGCACGCTGACCGGTCCCGTCGCGAAGAACATCTCCGATGAGGAGAAGGCCGGACTCGTCGAGGCCGCCGGAGCGAACCCCGGCGATGCGATCTTCTTCGCCGCCGGCGATGCCGGCAGCTCGCGGGCCCTCCTCGGCGCCGCGCGCCGCGAGATCGCCGAGCGCACCGGTCTGATCAAGGACGGCGACTGGGCGTTCGTCTGGGTCGTCGACGCACCGCTCTTCGAATCCGCCGCCGACGCCCAGGCCGCCGGTGACGTCGCCGTCGGCGAAGGCCAGTGGACGGCCGTCCACCACGCCTTCACCGCCCCGAAGCCGGAGTTCCTCGACTCCCTCGAATCCGATCCGGGGGCGGCGCTGGCCTACGCCTACGACATCGTCTGCAACGGCAACGAGATCGGCGGCGGTTCGATCCGCATCCACCAGCGCGCCGTCCAGGAGCGCGTCTTCGAGATCATGGGCATCTCCGAGAAGGAGGCGCAGGAGAAGTTCGGCTTCCTCCTCGAGGCCTTCAAGTTCGGGGCGCCCCCGCACGGCGGCATCGCCTTCGGCTGGGACCGCATCGTGTCCCTGCTCGCCGGGGTCGAGTCGATCCGCGAGGTCATTGCGTTCCCGAAGTCCGGCGGCGGCTACGATCCGCTCACGCAGGCTCCGGCCCCCATCACCGAGGCGCAGCGCGCCGAGGCGGGCGTCGACTTCGACCCGGACGCTGACGCCGACGCGTGATGCAGTGATCGCGTGATGCAGTGACCCAGGCAGCCCGATGATCGAGGGTTCGCGGTGACCGACGGGCCCGACCTCTTCTCCGACCCGGACCGGGACGATCCCGGTCCGGGCACCGGTGCGTTCGAGCCCGGTCAGGGGCGGGCGCTCGATCCGCTCGCGGTGCGGATGCGTCCGCGCACCATCGCCGAGGTCGTTGGCCAGGACCATCTGACGTTCCCCGGGTCCCCGCTCAACCAGCTCGTCGAAGCGAGCGGGGGAGACCGGGCCGGGGCCTCCTCGGTGATCCTCTGGGGTCCTCCCGGAGTCGGCAAGACGACGCTCGCGCATGTCATCTCGCATGCCCCTGGCCGTCGGTTCGTCGAGCTCTCGGCGATCACGGCCGGAGTCAAGGACGTCCGGCAGGTCATCGAGAACGCCCGCCGCGAACGCGAGATGTACGGACGCACGACCGTGCTCTTCCTCGACGAGATCCACCGGTTCTCCAAGGCGCAGCAGGACGCGCTGCTGCCGGCGGTGGAGAACCGGCTCGTCGTCCTCGTCGCGGCGACGACGGAGAACCCGTCGTTCTCGATCATCTCGCCGCTGCTCTCCCGGTCGCTCATGCTCACGCTGCGCCCGCTCGACGACGCGGCGATCGCGCAGCTCCTCGAGCGCGCGATCGCCAGCGAGCGGGGACTGGCCGGACAGTTCGCCCTCGACCCCGAGGCGAAGGACTTCATCGTCCGCATCTCCGGGGCTGATGCCAGGCGCTCGCTCACCCTTCTCGAGGCCGCGGCCGGGATCGCCGCGGCCCAGGCCGCCGAGCAGGGCGGTGCTGACGTGGAGCAGGCGGGCGATGAGAAGGCGGGCGAAAGCGAGCCCGGCGAGAGTGACACGGCCGACGAGAGTAACGCGGCACGCGCTGGCGACGCGGGCGACGAGTCCGGGGAAGCTGCGTCCGGGGAGGGCGCGTCCGAGGCCGCCGCATCTGCGGAGAGCGCGGCCGACGATGCGAGTCCGATCCTCATCACCGAGGAGGCCGTGGCCGAAGCGAGCAGCGAGACCGTGCTCCGCTACGACCGGGACGGCGACCAGCACTACGACGTCATCTCCGCGTTCATCAAGTCGATCCGCGGCTCCGACGTCGACGCCGCCCTCCACTACCTCGCGCGGATGATCGTCGCTGGTGAGGATCCGCGATTCATCGCCCGCCGCGTCGTCATCTCCGCGGCCGAGGACATCGGGATGGCCGATCCGCAGGCGCTGCCGATCGCCGTGGCCGCCTCGACGGCGGTGCAGAACATCGGGATGCCCGAAGGTCGGATCCCTCTCGCCGAGGCGGTCACCTACCTGGCGATGGCCCCGAAGTCGAATGCGAGCTACAAGGCGCTTGACGCGGCGATCGCCGATGTCCGAGCCGGGAAGTCCGGTGAGGTCCCCAACCATCTGCGCGACGCGCACTATCCGGGAGCGAAGGCACTCGGTCACGGCAAGGACTACATGTACGCCCACAACTACCCCCACGGCGTCGCGCCGCAGGAGCACCTGCCTGAGACGCTCAAGGGCACGGAGTACTACACGCCCTCGGGCAACGGCCTCGAGCGCACCATCGAGGAGCGGCTGGCCACGATCCGCACGATCCTCCGCGGGAACTGACCCTCCGCGTGATCCGCGTCGCAGCGCCTCCGTCCGCGTTGCGGGAGGGGTGCGAACTCGGCTAAGATGGTCAGCTGTTGTGCCTCATATGTAAAGGCGGTCGGTGCGAGCGGTTCTCGACGCTCAATCCCTCTTTCCCACCCGGGGAAACAACGGTTCCGATCAGGGCGAGGACTTCGATGCCTGCCGGGACGACCCGCACCCACGAAAGGTAACCCAGTGCCAGCACCAGCACGTAACCGCCGGATGGCCCGCCTCTCGCGCGCCCTCGGCCTGCCGCTGACCCCGAAGGCTGAGAAGTACTTCGAGCGCCGCCCCTACCCTCCGGGCGAGCACGGCCGCGCCCGTCGCCGCAACGACAGCGACTACTCGGTCCGCCTCAAGGAGAAGCAGCGTCTGCGCGCCCAGTACGGCATCCGCGAGGCCCAGATGCTCAAGACCTACAAGGAGGCCAAGCGCCTCGAAGGTCTGACCGGTGAGAACCTCGTCGAGCTCCTCGAGATGCGTCTCGACGCCCTCGTCCTCCGTGCCGGCTTCGCCCGCACGATCGCTCAGGCTCGCCAGTTCGTCGTCCACCGTCACATCACGGTCGACGGCCAGCGCGTGGATCGCCCGTCGTTCCGCGTCAAGGAAGGCCAGACCATCCAGGTCCACCCGAAGAGCGCCGACATGGATCCGTTCCAGGTCGCCGCGGCAGGCGGACACAAGGACGTTCTTCCGGCAGTCCCGGGCTACCTCGACGTCAACCTTGAGGGCCTGCAGGCCACCCTCCTGCGCCGCCCCAAGCGCGAAGAGGTCCCCATCACCGCTGACGTGCAGCTCGTCGTCGAGTTCTACTCGCGCTGAGCCACCTCGCCCGACTGCCCGGAACGCCCGCGTTCCGGGCAGTCGTGCATTCATCTGCGGGTTCGACGACTCGCAGGCCATCACCATCTCGACTGGTGAGCAATTAAACTAGTGTGGAACGGGTGCGCACCGCACCCCTTGCAGACGCAACACCTGAAAGGCCATGGATGAAGACGGCAGAGATCAAGAAGCGCTGGCTCGACTACTTCGAGGCGAACGGACATGTGGTCGTGCCCTCGGCGTCGGTCATCAGCTCCGATCCCTCGATCCTCTTCAACATCGCCGGCATGGTGCAGTTCATCCCGTACCTCACCGGCCGTGAGCCCGCGCCCTTCCTCCGCGCCACGAGCGTGCAGAAGTGCGTGCGCACCGCCGACATCGAAGAGGTCGGAAAGACGACCCGCCACGGCACGTTCTTCCAGATGAACGGCAACTTCTCCTTCGGCGACTACTTCAAGCGCGAAGCCATCCGCTACGCCTGGGGCCTGCTCACCGAGCCCACCGAGGACGGCGGACTCGGCTTCGACCCCGACCTGCTCTGGGCCACCGTCCACGAGGACGACCTCGAGACGATCGACCTCTGGCTCGAGGAGACCTCGATCCCGCGCGAGCGCATCCAGCTGCGCGGCAACGAGGACAACTTCTGGCACACCGGACAGCCCGGACCCGGCGGCTACTGCTCGGAGATCTACTTCGACCGCGGTGCCGCCTACGGTGCCGAAGGCGGACCCGAAGCCGACGAGGACCGCTACATCGAGATCTGGAACCTCGTGTTCATGGAGTTCGAGCTCTCCGAGGTCCGCTCGAAGGTCGACTTCGACATCGCCGGCGAACTGCCCGCGAAGAACATCGACACCGGCATGGGGCTCGAACGCGTCGCGTTCCTCCTCCAGGACGTCGAGAACATGTACGAGATCGACGAGGTCTTCCCCGTCATCGCCGAGGCGAGCCGGCTGTCCGGCCACGAGTACGGCGCCGACCACCACTCCGACGTGCAGATGCGCGTCGTCGCCGACCACGTCCGCTCCGCCCTGATGATCATCGGCGACGGCGTGCGCCCCGGCAACGAGGGCCGCGGCTACATCCTCCGCCGCCTCATCCGCCGGGCCGTGCGGGCCATGCGACTGCTCGGCGTCACCACCGAGGTCATGCCCTCCCTCCTGCCCGTGTCGATGAACGCGATGAAGCACTCCTATCCGGAGCTCGAGACCGACTTCGACCGGATCTCGCGCATCGCCTACGCCGAGGAGAAGGCGTTCCTGCGCACCCTCGAATCGGGCACCCAGCTCTTCGAGACCGCGTACGAGAAGCTCGACGGCTCCGACAAGACGATCAGCGGAGACGTCGCCTTCACCCTCCACGACACCCACGGCTTCCCGATCGACCTCACCCTCGAAATGGCCGCCGAACACGGTGTCAGCGTCGACGAGGAGGGCTTCCGCTCCCTCATGGCCGAACAGCGCACCCGTGCGAAGGCCGACGCGAAGGCGAAGAAGGGCGGCGGCCACACCGACCTCACCGCCTACTCCGCGCTGCTCGACGAGGGGCAGAGCGAATTCGTCGGCTACGACGCGCTCGAAGCCGACTCCCGGATCCGCGGCATCGTCGTCGACGGTCAGGCCCAGGACGTGCTCACCACCGGACAGACCGGCGACCTCGTCCTCGACCTCACTCCGTTCTATGCCGAATCCGGCGGCCAGCGCGCCGACGTCGGCCTCATCAAGGGCGACGGCTTCACCGCCCGCGTCCTCGACGTCCAGAACCCGCTCAAGGGACTCGCCGCCCACCGCATCGAGGTCATCGACGGGGAGATCCCCGTCGGCGCCGACGTCCTCGCCGAGGTGGACCACGAGCACCGCTTCCAGGGCTCCCAGGCCCATACGGCCACCCACCTCGTCCACGCCGCGCTGCGGGAGATCCTCGGCACCCACGCCGTCCAGGCCGGGTCGATGAACCAGCCCGGTTACATGCGCTTCGACTACTCCTTCCCGGAGGCCCCGAGCGCGCAGATGCGCGACGAGATCGAAGACGTCGCGAACCTCGCCGTGCGCTCGAACTACGACGTCGGCACCGAGTACCTCCCGTTCGAGGAGGCCAAGCGCTCCGGGGCGATGGCCCTCTTCGGCGAGAAGTACCCGAACATCGTCCGCGTCGTCGACATCGGCGGACCGTTCTCCCGTGAGCTGTGCGGCGGCACGCACGTGGCCGCCTCGGCGGAGGTCGGACCGATCTCCGTGCTCTCCGAGGCCTCCGTCGGCTCCGGGGTGCGCCGCATCGAAGCCGCCGTCGGCATGGACGCCTTCCGCTCCCTGGCCGCCGAGCGCACGATCGTGTCCTCCCTGTCCGAGATGCTCAAGGTCCCCGGCACCGACGTCAAGGACCGGGTCTCCGAGCTCATGGTCAGGCTCCGGGACGCGGAGAAGGAGATCGCCCGCCTCCACTCGCAGCAGCTGCTCGCCCAGGCCGGCCGCTTCCTCGAGGGCGCCGAAACGGTCGGGCAGACCCTCTTCGTCGTCGCCGACCTCGGTGAGGTCGCCAACGGCGGGGACGTCCGCACGATCGTCACCGACCTGCGCGCCCGCGTCTCCGACCGCTCCGCCGTCGTCCTCGGCATCGGCGTCTCCGGCGGCAAGCCCGTCGTCGTCATCGCCACCACCGAGGCGGCACGCCAGGCCGGCAACCAGGCCGGCAAGCTCGTGTCGCTGGCGAGCTCGACGCTCGGCGGCGGAGGCGGCGGCAAGCCCGACCTCGCGCAGGGCGGCGGCAGCGACCCCGCACAGATCCCCGCGGCGATCAGCGCGGTCAAGGCGGAGCTCACGTGACACTCCGGAGGGGGCGCCGACTGGGTCTCGACATCGGCTCGGTGCGCATCGGGGTCGCCGCCTGCGACCCCGAGGGCATCCTCGCGACTCCGCTGACCGTGGTCCGCCGCACCGACGAACCGGCGGCGCTGCGCCAGCTGCGGGAGATCATCGCCGAATACGAGCCCATCGAACTCCTCGTCGGGGATCCCAAGTCCCTCGACGGCACCGCGCGGGCGGCCGCCGACGCCGCCCTCGACTTCGCGGTGAAGATCGACGCCGGGGTGCCCATCCGCCTCGTCGACGAACGCTTCAGCACCGTCGAAGCCCACAGCGCCCTGGCCGCAGCGGGAAAGAACTCCCGCCAGCGCCGGGAGATCGTCGACGCCCAGGCGGCGGTCATCATTCTGCAGAATGCGCTCGAATCCGAACGCAACACGGGCATGCCCGCAGGCCGCGAGCTGCCCCACACAGGAGAGTGAGCAATGATTCCGTTCCCCGGTGAGTTCTCGGACGACGAAGGACTGTCCCGGTCCGAGATCAAAGCGAAGAAGCGGCGGCGGATGATGCGCAAGCGGCGCACGACGGTCATCGTCGTCGTCTGCGTCCTCGTCTTCGGCCTCGGCGGCTTCTTCGGGTTGCGCGCAGCCGGGGGCGTCGTCGACGACCTCTTCGGCGGCGGCTCCGACTACGAGGGCAACGGCACGACCGAGGTCTCCCTCGAGATCCCACCGGGCGCCTCGGCGCGGTCGGTGGCCAACCAGCTCGTCGAAGAGGGCGTCATCAAGGACTCCAAGCCCTTCCTCAAAGAGGTCGAACGCCGCAACCTCACGATCCAGGCCGGCCCCGTCGTCATGCGCGAGCAGATGAGTTCGG
This sequence comes from Brevibacterium sp. 2SA, assembly GCF_005502845.1. Classification (NCBI taxonomy): domain Bacteria; kingdom Bacillati; phylum Actinomycetota; class Actinomycetes; order Micrococcales; family Brevibacteriaceae; genus Brevibacterium; species Brevibacterium sp. 2SA. The sequence continues at coordinate 80,854 of NZ_SCMW01000001.1, forward strand.
CGGCCGCCGTCGACGCGTTCATCAATCCGATCAAACCGCCGACGATGACGATCGCCGAGGGCCGGAAGATCGAGCAGATCAAGGCGACGATGATCGAATCGGGCATGAAGGCCGAAGAGGTCGACAAGGCCATCGACGACAAGAAGCCCGCAGACTACGACCTCGACGTCGAGGCCCCGAGCCTCGAAGGCTACCTCTACCCGGCCACCTACGAGGTGGGGGCGGGCAAGACCGCGGAGATGATCGTCCAGGAGATGGTCGACAAGACCAAGCTCGAACTCGACACCGCCGGCATCGACAACGCCGACGCCAACCGCGTCCTCACTCTCGCCAGCCTCGTCGAGATCGAATCGCCGGGTGACGAGGAGACGCGGAAGAAGGTCGCCCGCGTCTTCCTCAATCGGATCTCCGATCAGTCGCAGACCGGTCAGCTCCTCCAGTCCGATGCGACCGTCGCCTACATCTTCGGTGCCCGCGCCGACCTCACGACGACGGCCGAGGAGCGCAGCTCCGACAGTCCCTACAACACGTACAAGGCCAAGGGCCTGCCCCCGGGACCGATCAACTCCCCGAGCGCCGGAGCCGTCGACGCGGCCCTCAACCCGGCCGACGGTTCCTGGCAGTTCTTCGTCGCCGTCAACCCCGACACCGGCGAGACGAAGTTCGCCGACACGTATGCCGACCACCAGAAGAACGTCGAGGAGTACCGCGCATGGCTGCGGGAGAACGGGGGATAGCGGCGGGCGCGCCCATCCGCGCCGCCGTCCTCGGACGCCCGATCGCGCACTCGCAGTCACCGGCACTCCACGCCGCGGCGTTCGCCGCGCTCGGTCTCACCGACAGCAGCTACGAGCGCGCCGAGATCGGCGCCGACGACCTCACCGCCTTCCTCGACGCCCACCCCGACCACACCGGGTTCTCCCTGACGATGCCGCTCAAGGAGCGCCTCGTCGAACTCGCTCGGGAGCGCGACTGGGTCCTCGACGACACCGCGGAGGAGACCGGGGTCGCGAACACCCTCGTCCGTGCCGAGGCCGCGACGACGGTGGCGAACACCGACGTCGACGGCATCGTCCGCGCGCTCACCCCCGTCCTCGCCGACACCGAGGCGGTCGGGAGCGGGCGGGCGGCCGGATCCGGGCGGGCGACGATCCTCGGGGCCGGGGCCACCGCCCGGTCGGCCCTGCTCGCGTGCCACCGCCTCGGCGTCACCGAGGTCGACATCCTCGTCCGCAGCCCCGCCCGGGCCGCCGCCGTCCTCGAGCTGGCCGACCGGCTGGGGATGCGCGCGGGCACCGGACCGCTGACGACGATCGCGCCCTCGGCGATCGTCGTCTCGACCCTTCCCGCCGAGGCGGCCCCCGCGCTGACCTGGCCCGCCGGTCCGGGGGTCGCCCTCGACGTCGCCTACGCCGCTGACTCGACGCTGCTGCGCGACGCCGCCGCCCACGGCTTCACACCGGTCCCGGGCATCGCGATGCTCGTCGAGCAGGCCGTCGCCCAGTTCGCCCTCTTCTTCGCCGCGGCCGCCGGCACTCCGCTCACCGCGGCGCAGCTGATGACGGTGGCCCAGGCGATGCACGGCGCGGCCGCGAGGGCCTGACCGGGATCGCACATGGGGACGCACCTGCTCTTCATCGCCCTCACCGCGGTCATCGCCGGCGGCCTCGCCGCCCTCCTCGTCGCCACTCCCGCCCGCTGGCTCGCCGACGACGCCGATTTCGCCGCGCTCACCGGCTCCCGCGCCTTCCGGCCGAGCCTCCTCATCACCGCGGCCGTTCTCCTCGCCGCGGTCGCCGCTGCGCTCTTTCCCATCGACCAGGCGATTCCCCACCCACCGGAATGGACCGCCCACGCACCGGGCAGCGGCACGACGCTCACCCCACCCCACCCCACGTGGATCGACTTCGCGCTGACGAGCCTCAGCCTCGGCGCCGGGGCGGCCGTCACACCCGTCCTGTTCGTCACCGACCTGCAGATCCGCCGCCTGCCCGACCGGATCGTCTACCCGCTCATCGTCGGCCTCGGCGCCGCCTTCATCACCGGCATCCTCATCGGGAACTCGACGCTGTGGTGGTTCGCCCTCCTCGGTGCGGTCGTCGGCATCCTCCTCTTCGGCGCCATCCACCTCGTCGGACGTCTCGTGCGGAAGCCGACGATGGGACTCGGCGACGTCAAGCTCGCATTCGTCGTCGCCGGGGTGTCCGGGCTCTTCTCCCCGTGGGCCCCGCTCGTCGTCCTCCTGCTCAGCGTGCTCATCGCCGGCGCCTGGGCGCTCATCGCGGGCCTGCGCGCCCACGACCTGAGGGCGACGACGATCCCGTTCGGTCCCGCGATGCTGTCCGGTCTGTGGCTGGGGTCGGTGGGCGCACCGTTCGTTTTGTAGAATCGGTGGAATGTTGAGATGGCTGACTGCAGGCGAATCCCACGGCGAAGCGCTGATCGGGATCATTGAGGGGCTGCCCGCCCACATCCCCATCACCAGGGACGACATCCGCGTCAATCTCGCCAGGCGCAGGCTCGGCTACGGTCGGGGCGCGCGCATGAAGTTCGAGGCCGACGAGGTCCGGATCCTCGGCGGCGTCCGCCATGCCAAGACCCTCGGTTCGCCGGTGGCGATCGAGGTCGGCAACACCGAATGGCCCAAATGGGAGACGGTGATGAGCGCCGACGCCATCGACGAGTCCGACCTCGACGGCCAGGCCCGCAACGCCCCGCTCACCCGTCCGCGGCCCGGCCACGCCGACATCGTCGGCATGCAGAAGTACGGCTTCGACGAAGCCCGCCCCGTCCTCGAACGCGCCTCGGCCCGGGAGACGGCGATGCGCGTGGCCCTCGGCACCGTGGCCGCGAAGTTCCTCGGCGAACTCGGCATCACCCTCGTCTCCCACACGGTGGCGATCGGCGGTGTCGAGAACGCCCCCGGTGCCGACGCCCCGCTGCCGCGCGCCAGTGACGTCGACACCCTCGACGGCGATCCCGTCCGCAGCTTCGATCCGGCACTCTCGACCCGGATGGTCGCGGAGATCGACGCGGCGAAGAAGGCCGGGGACACCCTCGGCGGAGTCGTCGAGGTCCTCGCCTACGACCTCCCGCCGGGCCTCGGATCCCACGTCCACTGGGACCGCCGCCTCGACTCCCGCCTCGCCGGCGCCCTCATGGGCGTCCAGGCGATCAAGGGCGTCGAAGTCGGCGACGGCTTCCTCACCGCCGCCCGACCCGGGTCGGCCGCCCACGACGAGATCCTCGTCGGCGCCTCCGGCTACCACCGGGCGAGCAACCGCGCCGGCGGCACCGAGGGCGGCATGTCGACGGGTGAGCCGCTGCGGGTGCGCGCGGCGATGAAGCCGATCGCCACTGTGCCCCGCGCCCTGTCGACCGTCGACGTCGTCACCGGGGAGCCGGCGAAGGCCAACCACCAGCGCTCGGATGTCTGCGCCGTGCCCGCCGCCGGCGTCGTCGCCGAGGCGATGGTCGCCCTCGTCCTCGCCGAGGCGGTCGTCGAGAAGTTCGGCGGCGACTCCGTGGCCGAGACGAAGCGGAACCTGGAGGGCTACCTCGCCGCCATCCCGGAGAACCTGCGCATCGGACGATGACCGAGCACCCGCTTCCGAAACCCGTTCCACCGCTCGAACCGGTGCCCGCCGCGCACTCGCGCATCGTGCTCACCGGGCCGCCGGCGGCGGGGAAGTCGACGATCGGCCGCCTCCTCGCCGACCGGCTGGGCCTGCCCCTGACGGACACCGACGCGAACATCGTCGACCGCCACGGCGTCATCGCCGACATCTTCGTCGAACGCGGTGAGGACCACTTCCGCCGTCTCGAACGCGAAGTCGTGCGCCGGGCGCTGCGCCGGCTCCTCGACCGCCCCGGGATCGTCTCCCTCGGCGGGGGAGCGATCCTCAACTCCGGGACCCGCGCGCAGCTGCTCCACCCCGCGATCAAGGTCGTCCACATCGACATCGACACCGAGACCGTGGCCCCGCGGCTCAACGCCCCGCACCGGCCGCTGCTGCGCGGGGCGGGCTCCCCGGTGGAGAACTGGCTCGCCCTCGTCGCCGAACGCGAACCCCTCTACCAGCAGGTGGCGACGTTCCGCGTCCACGCCTCGAACTCACCGCCCTCGACCGTCGTCAACCGCATCGTCGACGTCCTCACCGGCCTCCAGCGGGCCGAGGACTACGCGAAGTACCAGCAGACCAAGGAGACCCCATGACCGTGACCACCATCGATGTCGACGCCGGAGGCCGCTACCCGGTGCTCGTCGGTCAGGGACTGCTCGGGCAGCTGCCCGACCTCCTGGGCCCCCAGGTCGAGAAGGTCCTCGTCATCCACCCCCGCGCCCTGCGCACGACGGGTGAGGCGGTGCGCGACGACCTCGGCGCGACGGGACTCGACGCGATCGTCGCGGAGATCCCCGACGCCGAGGAGGCCAAGCACATTCAGGTCGCCGCCTTCTGCTGGCAGGTGCTCGGGCAGTCCGACTTCACCCGCACCGACGCGATCGTCACCGTCGGCGGGGGAGCGGTGAGCGACCTCGGCGGGTTCGTCGCCGCGACGTGGCTGCGCGGCATCCGCGTCATCCACATCCCCACGACCGTCCTCGGCATGGTCGACGCCGCGATCGGCGGGAAGACCGGGATCAACACGGCCGAGGGCAAGAACCTCGTCGGCTCCTTCCACGCCCCCGCCGGCGTCCTCGTCGACCTCGACACGCTGTCCACCCTGCCGGAGAACGAGCTCTTCACCGGGCTCGCCGAGGTCGTCAAGGCCGGCTTCATCGCCGACCCCGTCATCCTCGACCTCCTCCGCGACCACACGAAGGAGGAGATCGCCGACGTCGACGGGCCCGTGCTCCGCGAACTCATCGAACGGGCGATCGCCGTGAAGGCCGAGGTCGTCGCCGACGACTTCACGGAGGCCGGGCGCCGCGAGATCCTCAACTACGGCCACACGCTGGGGCACGCGATCGAGCACAAGGAGCGCTACCAGTGGCGCCACGGCGCGGCCGTGTCCGTCGGCATGGTCTTCGCCGCCGAGGTCGCGGCGATGGTGAAGAACCTCCCCGCCGAGGTCGTCGACCTCCACCGCGAGCTGCTCACCAAGCTCGGCCTGCCCACCGGGTACCGTGCCGACGTGTGGCCGCAGCTGCTCGACACGATGAAGCGGGACAAGAAGGCCCGCGGGTCGATGCTGCGCATGGTGCTGCTGACCGATATCGGCCAGCCCGCGACCGTCGAGATCCCCGACGTCTCCCTCCTCCACACCGCGTACCAGGAGATCGGCGAGGACTCCCCGCGCAGGCTGCTCGGGCCCGGCGCATAAGCGGCGGGCGCGCTCCCTGCGCGCGTATGACAGTGACAGTGCGGGCTTGATAGAATCGCTCATTGGCGAAACCGCCGCCCCCTGACGCGACCGCATCGTACGGGGCATGATGTGAAGAAGGACGGATTAGTGGCGACAACGAACGACCTGAAGAACGGACTCGTGCTCAACCTCGACAACCAGCTGTGGCAGGTGCTGGAGTTCCAGCACGTCAAGCCCGGCAAGGGTCCGGCGTTCGTCCGCACCAAGCTCAAGCACGTGATCTCCGGCAAGATCATCGACAAGACGTTCAACGCCGGCACGAAGGTCGAGACTGCCAACGTCGACCGCCGCGACATGCAGTACCTCTACCACGACGGCTCCGACTACGTCTTCATGGACGCCAAGGACTACGACCAGGTGACCATCCCCGCGAGCCTTGTCGCCGATGCCGCGAACTACATGCTCGAGAACCAGGAGCTCCAGGTCTCCTTCCACGACGGCACCCCGCTGTCGGTCGAACTCCCGGCCTCCGTCGAGCTGACGATCTCCCACACCGAGCCGGGCCTCCAGGGCGACCGCTCGACCGGCGGATCGAAGCCTGCGACCCTGGAGACCGGCTACGAGATCCAGGTTCCGCTCTTCCTCGAAGAGGGCACGAAGATCAAGGTCGACACCCGCACGGGTGACTACCTCGGCCGCGTCAAGTAAGTGGGAGCACGCACCCGGGCCCGACGCCGGGCCCTCGAGCTCCTCTTCGAAGCAGGACAGCGGGGACTCGACATCGACGAGGTCGTGGCCATGCGGTCGAACGACCCCGACTACCCGATGAAGGCCTACGCCGTCGAGATCGTCGACGGCGTGAAGTCCCACCGCGAGGAGATCGACGAGATCATCTCCACCTACTCGGAGGGCTGGACGATCGACCGGATGCCGGCCGTCGACCGGGCGCTGCTCGAGATCGGCACGTGGGAGATCCTCTTCAACGACGAGGTTCCCGACACCGCAGCGATCGACGAGGCGAAGATGCTCGCGAAGCAGTTCTCGACCGACGACTCCCCGGGCTTCGTCTCGGGTCTGCTCTCGCGCATCCTCGACGTCAAACCGACGCTGACGTGAGTCGCTGCGCCCGCATCCGCCGGGCGCAGCGGACCCACCGCTCAGGCCGGCGCCGGCGCGCGCTAGACTGAGCACACCACGCTCCTTTAACCACCGTCCCGAGAGGCGGAGAAGGGCAGATATGACTGAGCGAACAGTGCTCGATGCCGCAGACATGCGGCGGGCGATGACCCGCATCGCCCACGAGATCATCGAAGGCAACAAAGGCACCGACGATCTCGTCCTCCTCGGCATTCCCCGCCGCGGAGTCCCCCTGGCCACGCGCCTCGGTGAGCTCATCGCCGACATCTCCGACCGTCCGCAGGGTGCTCCGGGACTCGTCGGCAGCCTCGACGTCACGATGTACCGCGATGACCTGCGCTCGAACGCCTACCGGGCACCGGCCCCCACCGACATCCCCGGAGAGGGCATCGACGGGACCACCGTCGTCCTCGTCGACGACGTCCTCTTCTCGGGCCGGACGATCCGGGCCGCCCTCGACGCGCTCTCCGACCTCGGTCGCCCCGCCAAGGTGCGCCTGGCCGTCCTCGTCGACCGCGGCCACCGGGACCTGCCGATCCGCGCCGACCACGTCGGCAAGAACCTCCCCACCTCGAGCAGCGAACGCGTCAACGTCTCGCTCGCCGAGATCGACGGAACCGACGCCGTGACGATCTCCGGAGGCCGCGAATGAAGCATCTCCTCGACACCGCGTCGCTGACCCGCGAGGACGCCGTCGCGATCCTCGACATCGCCGAGGAGATGGCCCAGGTCGGGCAGCGCGAGGTGAAGAAGCTGCCCGTGCTGCGCGGCCGCACCGTCGTCAACCTCTTCTTCGAGGACTCGACCCGCACCCGGCTCTCCTTCGAAGCCGCCGCGAAGCGCCTGTCCGCCGACGTCCTCAACTTCTCTGCGAAGGGATCCTCGGTGTCGAAGGGCGAGAGCCTCCAGGACACCGTCCAGACGATCTCCGCGATGGGCGCCGACGCGATCGTCGTGCGCCACTCCGCCGCCGGCACCGCGCAGCGCCTCGCCGACACCGGCTGGATCGACGTCCCCGTCGTCAACGCCGGGGACGGCACCCACGAACATCCCACGCAGGCCCTGCTCGACGCCTTCACCCTGCGCCGGGCGCTCGGCGGCTTCCCCGCCTCGGGGGCGGTCAAGGACGGACCCCGCGGGAAGGGCCTCGACGGCGCCACCGTGGCGATCGTCGGCGACATCCTCCACTCCCGGGTGGCCCGGTCGAACGTCCACCTGCTCGACCGCCTCGGTGCCGATGTCCACCTCATCGCCCCGCCCACGCTCCTGCCGTGGGGCGCGGAGACGTGGCCGGTGACGATCCACTACGACCTCGACGAGGCGATCGCCGGCCAGGACTTCGACGCGGTGATGATGCTGCGCGTCCAGCACGAGCGGATGCACGAGTCGTTCTTCCCCAACGCCCGCGAGTACGCGCGCCTGTGGGGACTGAGCGAGGCCCGCCTGCGGGCTCTGCCGGAATCCGCCTTCATCATGCACCCCGGACCGATGAACCGGGGCTTCGAGATCTCCGCGGCCGCCGCGGACTCACCCCGCGCCCTCGTCCTCGACCAGGTCGAGAACGGTGTGAGCGTGCGCATGGCGGTGCTCTACCGCCTGCTGACCGGTCAGGAGGAGACCATTGACTGACTACCTCATCACAGGCGCCGACGTGCTCGGCCGCGGCCCAGCCGACATCGCGATCTCCGAGGGCGCGTTCGTCGACCCCGAGCTCCTCGGGCCCGATCCCGAGGTCATCGACGCCACCGGGCTCATCGCCCTGCCCGGCCTCGTCGACATGCACACCCACCTGCGCGAACCCGGCAAGGAGGACGCGGAGACGGTGCTCACCGGCTCCCGGTCCGCCGCCGCCGGCGGGTACACGTGCGTCCACGCGATGGCGAACACCGCCCCCGTGGCCGACACCGCCGGCGTCGTCGAACAGGTCCACCGGCTGGGCCGCAGCGCCGGCTTCACCGAGGTCGTGCCCATCGGCGCCGTGACCATCGGACTCGAGGGCAGGCAGCTCGCCGAACTCGGCGCGATGGCCCGCTCGGAGGCTCGTGTGCGGATCTTCTCCGACGACGGGATCTGCGTCTCCGATCCGCTGCTCATGCGCCGGGCCCTCGAATACGTCAAGACCTTCGACGGCGTCATCGCCCAGCACGCGCAGGAGCCCCGGCTCACCGAGGGCGCGCAGATGAACGAGGGCGTGGTCTCGGCCGAACTCGGCCTGCCCGGCTGGCCGGCGGTCGCCGAGGAGTCGATCATCGCCCGCGACGTGCTGCTCGCCGAACACGTCGGCTCCCGCCTCCACATCTGCCACGTCTCCACCGCCGGCAGCGTCGACACCGTCCGCTGGGCGAAGTCCCGCGGAGTCCAGGTCACCGCCGAGGTCACGCCGCATCACCTCATGCTCACCGACGAACTCGTGCGCACCTTCGACCCCGTCTACAAGGTCAACCCGCCGCTGCGCACGCAGCGCGACGTCACAGCCCTGCGGGAGGCGCTGGCCGACGGCACGATCGACGTCATCGGCACCGACCACGCCCCGCACACCGCCGAACACAAGTGCAGCGAATGGTCGGCCGCGGCCATGGGCATGGTCGGCATGGAGACCGCCCTGCCCATCGTCGTCGAGGCGATGCGCGACTACGACTTCGACTTCGGCGACATCGCCCGGGTGATGTCCCAGGCACCGGCCCGGATCACCGGCGCCACCGGCCACGGCAGCCTCGAGACGGGCGCGAGCGCGAACCTCGTGCTCATCGACCCGAACGCCCCGCACACGATCGTCCCGGCCGACCACGCGACGAAGGGCAGGAACAATCCCTTCGCCGGTCTCGAGGTCGCCACCGCGATCACCGACACGTTCTTCTACGGGCACCGCGTGCTCGCAGACGGCGAACTCACCACCCCCCATCCGGCAGGAGCGTCATGGACCGAACAGTGAGCGTCCTCATCATCGCAGGCATCCTCCTCCTCATCCTCCTGGCACTGACCTGGGGCTGGTCGCGGCGCAAGAGCCGACAGACCGACGTCGCCGCCCCCGTCAAGCCCGGCCTCGGCATCACCCCGATCGCCGACCCCGTGGCCGGTTCGTACGTCTCGACGACGACGGCCGGCAACCCGCTCGACCGCGTCGCCGTCCACGGGCTCGGCATCCGCACCAGCGGAGAGCTCGTCGTCACCGACGCCGGGGTGATCATGGACCTCGCCGGGCGGGAGGACTTCATCATCCCACGCTCCGACATCGTCTCCGTCGACACCACCTCGGGGATGATCGGGAAGTTCGTCGAACGCGGCGGCATCGTCCGCATCACCTGGAGGCTCGGGGAGACCCTCGTCGACACGGGCTTCCGCGCCCGGTACTCCGCCGACACCGCGCCCACCGTCAACCGCATCAGAGAGATGATCGTAGAGGCACCATGAGACTGTCCACCACTCCCGCCGTCCTCATGCTCGAAGACGGCCGCACATTCACCGGATCCGCCTACGGCGCGATCGGCCAGACCGTCGGCGAAGCGGTGTTCGTCACCGCGATGTCCGGCTACCAGGAGACCCTGACCGATCCGTCCTACCACCGGCAGATCATCATCCAGACCGCACCCCACATCGGCAACACCGGTGTCAACGCCGCCGACGACGAGTCCCGCCGCTTCTGGGCCGCCGGCTACGTCGTCCGAGACGCCTCCCGCGTCTCGTCGAACTGGCGCAGCGAGGGCGACCTCGAACAGCGGTTGAAGTCCGATGGCATCGTCGGCATCAGCGACGTCGACACCCGGGCGCTCACCCTCCACCTGCGGGACAAGGGCGCGATGCGGATGGGGATCTTCTCCGGTCCCGCCGCGGAGCTCGACCCGACCGTCATGCTTCAGACCGTGCTCGAGACCCCGCGGATGGCCGGAGCCCGGCTCGCCGAGGAGGTCAGCGTCTCCGCACCGGAGTTCGTGCCCGCTGTCGGTCAGGCGAAGTTCAGCGTCGCCGCCGTCGACCTCGGCATCAAGGCGATGACCCCGCAGCGCCTGGCCGAACGCGGCATCGACGTCCACGTCCTGCCCGCCTCGGTGACGTTCGCCGAGATCGAGGCCCTCGGCGTCGACGGCGTGTTCTTCTCCAACGGCCCCGGCGATCCCGCGACCGCCGACGACCAGGTCACGCTGCTGCGGCAGGTGCTGACCGCGCGGATCCCGTTCTTCGGCATCTGCTTCGGCAACCAGCTGCTCGGCCGGGCCCTGGGCTTCGGCACGTTCAAGCTGCCCTTCGGCCACCGCGGCATCAACGTCCCCGTCATCGACCGGACGACCGAGAAGGTCGAGATCACCGCCCAGAACCACGGCTTCGCCGTCGACGCCCCGCTCGAGGGGGAGACCACGGCTCCGGCCGACCCGGCCTTCGGCCGCGTCGCCGTGTCCCACGTGTGCCTCAACGACGACGTCGTCGAGGGACTCCAGTGCCTCGACATCCCCGCGTTCTCCGTCCAATTCCACCCCGAGGCAGCGGCCGGGCCCCACGATTCGAGCTACCTGTTCGATCGGTTCGTCGACCTCATGTCCGCCCGCGCCTAAGGAGACCCCATGCCACTGAGAAGCGATATCGAATCCGTCCTCGTCATCGGCTCCGGTCCCATCGTCATCGGACAGGCCTGCGAGTTCGACTACTCCGGCACCCAGGCGTGCCGCGTGCTCCGGTCCGAGGGCCTGCGCGTCATCCTCATCAACTCGAACCCCGCGACGATCATGACCGACCCCGACGTCGCCGACGCCACCTACGTCGAACCGATCGACCCCGACATCATTGAGTCGATCATCGCCAAGGAGCGCCCCGACGCCCTCCTGCCGACCCTCGGCGGACAGACCGCGCTCAACGCCGCGATCGCCCTCCACGACGCCGGTACGCTCGAGAAGTACGGCGTCGAGCTCATCGGCGCCGACGTCGACGCGATCCAGCGCGGCGAGGACCGCCAGAAGTTCAAGGACATCGTCGAGGAATGCGGCGCCGAGGTGGCCCGCTCCGTCATCTGCCACACCCTCGACGAGGCACTCGCCGGGGCCGAAGAGCTCGGCTACCCGCTCGTCGTCCGTCCCTCCTTCACGATGGGCGGCCTCGGGTCGGGCATGGCCTACGACGAGACCGACCTGCGCCGCATCGCCGGCGCCGGGCTCTCGGACTCGCTGACGACCGAGGTCCTCCTCGAGGAGTCGATCCTCGGCTGGAAGGAGTACGAGCTCGAGCTCATGCGCGACCACAAGGACAACGTCGTCGTCGTGTGCTCGATCGAGAACGTCGACCCCGTCGGCGTCCACACCGGTGACTCGATCACCGTCGCCCCGTCGCTGACGCTGACCGACCGCGAATACCAGACGATGCGCGACATCGGCATCGACATCATCCGCGCCGTCGGCGTCGACACCGGCGGCTGCAACATCCAGTTCGCCGTCGACCCGGCCACCGGGCGCATCGTCGTCATCGAGATGAACCCGCGGGTCTCCCGGTCCTCGGCGCTGGCGTCGAAGGCCACAGGCTTCCCGATCGCGAAGATGGCGGCCAAACTCGCCGTCGGCTACTCGCTCGACGAGATCCCCAACGACATCACGAAGGTCACCCCGGCGAGCTTCGAGCCGACGCTCGACTACGTCGTCGTCAAGATCCCGCGCTTCACCTTCGAGAAGTTCCCTGCCGCCGACCCGACCCTGACGACGACGATGAAATCCGTCGGCGAGGTCATGGCGCTGGGCCGCAACTTCACGACCGCCCTGCAGAAGGCGATGCGCTCGATGGAGCAGAAGGACTCCTCGTTCGACTGGTCGGACCTGCCCGACATCAGCGACGACGAGGTGCGCGAGGCCCTCCTCGAGCGGATCGCCCACCCCACCGCCGATCGCATCCACTCCGTCCAGCGCGGGCTCGCCGCGGGCCTGACCAATGCGGAGGTCCACGAGGCCTGCGGGATCGACCCGTGGTTCCTCGACCAGATCGAGCTCATCAACGAGGTCGCGCAGTTCATCGCCGACGCCGACGAGCTCGACGCCGAAGTGCTCAGGGTCGCGAAGAACCACGGGTTCTCCGACGAGCAGATCGCCGGCCTGCGCAGCCTCACCACCGAGGTCGTCACCGGCATCCGCCACGCCCTGCGCATCCGCCCCGTCTTCAAGACCGTCGACACGTGCGCGGGAGAGTTCGAAGCCCACACCCCGTACCACTACTCGAGCTACGACGCCGAGACCGAGGTCGCCCCGCGGGAGCGTCCCGCCGTCCTCATCCTCGGGTCGGGCCCGAACCGGATCGGTCAGGGCATCGAATTCGACTACTCGTGCGTCCACGCGACGATGGCGATCGGGGAGGCAGGCTTCGAGACCGTCATGGTCAACTGCAACCCCGAGACCGTCTCGACCGACTACGACACCGCCGACCGCCTCTACTTCGAACCGCTGACATTCGAAGACGTCATGGAGGTCTACCACGCGGAACTCGCCGCCGGCCCCGTCGCCGGCGTCGTGTGCACCCTCGGCGGGCAGACTCCGCTCGGACTCGCCGACCAGCTCAAGGCGGCGGGCGTGCCGGTGCTCGGCACCCAGCCCGAGGCGATCGACCTCGCCGAGGACCGCGGCGAGTTCGGCGCCGTCCTCGACCGGGCGGGGCTGACCGCGCCCAAGCACGGCACCGCCGTCACCGCCGCCCAGGCCGCCGCGATCGCCGCGGAGATCGGCTACCCCGTGCTCGTGCGCCCCTCCTACGTCCTCGGCGGCCGCGGCATGCAGATCGTCTACGACCGCACGCAGCTGCTCGACTACATGGCCACCGCCACGGAGGTCTCCGTCGACCGGCCCGTCCTCGTCGACCGGTTCCTCGAGGACGCCATTGAGATCGACGTCGACGCCCTCTACGACGGTGAGGACATCTTCATCGGCGGCATCATGGAGCACATCGAGGAGGCCGGCATCCACTCCGGCGACTCCGCGTGCGTGCTGCCCTCGCTCACCCTCGGCGAGGATGTCCTCGACCGCGTCCGGCAGGCCACCCGGGCGATCGCCGAAGGCGTGAGCGTCCGCGGCCTGCTCAACATCCAGTTCGCCATCACCGCCGACGTCCTCTACGTCATCGAAGCCAACCCGCGCGCCTCGCGCACCGTGCCGTTCGTCTCGAAGGCGACGTCGACGCAGCTGGCGAAGGCCGCCGCGCTCATCGCCGTGGGCCGGACCATCGCCGACCTGCGCGGCGATCTCCTGCCGGAGACCGGCGACGGCTCGACCCTGCCGCTCGAGCACCCGATCGCCGTCAAGGAGGCCGTGCTGCCGTTCCGTCGGTTCCGGACCGTCGAGGGCAAGGTCGTCGATTCGATCCTCGGCCCCGAGATGCGCTCGACCGGCGAGGTCATGGGCATCGACCACGATTTCCCGACCGCGTTCGCCAAGGGCCAGCTCGGCGCCTCGATCAAACTGCCCACCTCGGGCACGGTCTTCGTCTCCGTCGCCGACCGCGACAAGCGGGCCATGGTGCTGCCGGTCAAGGAGCTCGTCGACCTCGGCTTCGACGTCGTCGCGACGACGGGCACGGCCGCCGTGCTCTCCCGCTACGGCATCGCGACCTCGCAGGTCCACAAGCACTTCGAGGCCGACGCCGAGGACCGCACGGTCCTCGACTACCTCGCCGCTGGGACGATCGACATGGTCATCAACGTGCCCTCGGGCCGCCAGGAGCGCGCCGACGGCTACGAGATCCGTGCCGCGGCGACCGCGAACTCGGTGCCGCTCATCACGACGATCGCCGAGTTCGCCGCCGCCGTGACCTCGCTCCACGTCGTCCGCGACAAGACCTTCGGCGTGCGCAGCCTCCAGGACTGGAGCGCGTGATGTTCTCCACCCGGCTCACCGCGGCGATGGCCGCGCACGGTCCCGTGTGCGTGGGCATCGACCCCCACGACCATCTCCTGGAGGCGTGGGGGCTGCCGCGCAGCGCCGCCGGCGTCCGGGAGTTCGGGCTGCGCACCGTTGAGGCGCTCGCGGGGACGGTCGCCGCGGTCAAACCGCAGGCCGCGTTCTTCGAGCGCTTCGGCTCCGCCGGTGTCGCCGCCCTCGAGGACACCGTCGCGGCGTGCCGGGAGCAGGGGCTGCTGACGATCCTCGACGTCAAGCGCGGGGACATCGGCTCGACGATGGCCGGCTACGCCGAGGCCCATCTGCTGCCCGACTCACCCCTGTCCGCCGACGCCATCACGGTCTCGCCCTACCTCGGCGTCGGTGCCCTGGCCGCCGCGTTCGACCTCGCCGCCGCCCACGATCGGGGCCTCTTCGTCCTCGCGCTCACCTCGAACCCGGAGGGCGCGGACATCCAGCACGCCCGCACCGGTTCAGGCGTCCCCGACTTCGGCGACTCCGTCGCGGGGTCCGTGGCCGCCGCCGTCGCCGCCCGCAACGCGGAGCTCACCGGGGGAGCGGGTGAGCTCGGCCCCTTCGGCCTCGTCGTCGGGGCGACGATCGGGTCGGCCGCGCGGGACCTCGGCTTCGATCCGAGCGCCTGCGGGGGACCGCTCCTCACCCCCGGCGTCGGGGCGCAGGGGGCCGGCCGGGACGAACTCCTCGACGTCTTCGGGGCAGCGGCGCTCGCGCGCCACCAGGTCGTCGTCGCCGTCTCCCGCGCCGTGCTCGCCGCCGGACCGACCGGTCTCGCCGAGGCGGCCCGCAGCCTCAACGCGTCGCTCACGGCACCCGCCTGACGGCGCCCGCCGGAATCCGCCCGGAGGCTGATCGGCTCCGCACGCGCCCCTGCCCTGCCGCACGGCTGGGCCGGGGCGCGGATTTTCTTCCCTGCGCTGTGTCGGTTGTCATGGTTTGTGTTTTAGACTGAAGCAACTTCCCTACCTGCCCGTTCATGGTGACAGAGGAGATAATGTGGCACTCGAACCATTGACCCCGCAACAGCGTTCGGCCGCTCTTGACAAAGCGTTCAAGGCTCGACAGGTGCGCGCCGAGGTGAAGTCGGCCCTCAAGAGCGGCGAGACCGATCTTGCGGCAGTGCTCAAGAAGGCAGGGAAGGACGAAGCACTCGCGAAGATGCGCGTGCTCGACCTCCTCCGGTCGCTGCCCGGAGTGGGCGATCGCCGGGCCGAAGCGGCGATGGAAGAGGTCGGGATCGCCTCATCGCGGCGCATCAAGGGCCTCGGCGTGCACCAGAAGAACGCCCTGTTGGAGAAATACTCCTGAGTGTGACACTTTAGATCTGTGAACACTCGACTCACCGTTCTCGCGGGACCCACCGCGGTCGGAAAAGGCACCATCAGCTCCTATATCAGACAGCACCACCCCGAGATCTGGTTCTCGGTGTCGGCGACGACGCGGCCGCGACGCCCCGGTGAGATCGACGGTGTTCATTATCACTTCGTCTCCGACGACGAGTTCGACGGACTCATCTCCCGCGACGAGATGCTCGAGTACGCCGTCGTCCACGGCCGACACCGCTACGGCACCCCGTCGGGTCCCGTGCGGCAGCACCTCGCCGACGGCATCCCCTCCCTGCTCGAGATCGACCTGCAGGGGGCGCGCCAGGTCAAGGCGAAGATGCCCGACGCCCTCTTCGTCTTCCTCGCCCCGCCGACCTGGGACGAACTCGTCTGCCGGCTCACCGGGCGCGGCACCGAAAGCGCCGAGGAGCAGGCCAGGCGGCTGACCACCGCGCGGGCCGAACTCGCCGCGGAATCCGAGTTCGACGTCACCATCGTCAACGACAGTGTTCGCACTGCGGCAGAAGAACTCATACAATTGATGGGTATATCCACACTCGATTAGATGGGACACCCCTTGCCTGCTCAGCCCGAAGGCATCACCAATCCGCCGATCGACGAACTCCTCACCGTCACCGGCTCGAAGTACGAACTCGTGTCCGTCGCCGCTCAGCGTGCGCGCCAGATCAACTCCTACTACGCACAGCTGCAGGAGGGTCTGCTCGAGAACGTCGGACCGCTCGTCACCCCGGAACCCCACGAGAAGCCCCTGTCGATCGCCCTGCGCGAGATCAACGAGGGCAAGATCGTCTCCCGTGAGATCAGCGAAGCCGACTTCGCGACGCCGACCGTCGAGGAGACCACCGAGGCGCCCGTGAGCACCGACGGCGCGATCGACTTCAGCGACCAGTGAGAATCGTCCTCGGAGTCGCCGGTGGGATCGCCGCCTACAAATCGGCGCACGTCATCCGGCGCCTCCGGGAGCTCGGGCACACCGTCACGGTCGTGCCCACCGCTGACGCCCTGAAGTTCGTCGGCGCCCCGACCTTCGAAGCGCTGTCGGGACAGCCGGTGACCACCGACGTCTTCGACGAGGTCGACAAGGTCAACCATGTGCGCATCGGCCATGAGGCAGAGCTCCTCATCGTCGCCCCGGCCACGGCGAACACGATCGCGAAGATCGCCGCCGGCCTCGCCGACGACCTGCTCACCGCCTCGGTGCTCACGACGACGGCGCCGATCGTCGTCGCGCCTGCGATGCACACGGAGATGTGGCACAACCCTGCGACGGTCGCGAACATCGCGACGCTGCGCGAGCGCGGGGTGCACGTCCTCGACCCCGCTGTCGGCCGCCTCACCGGACCCGATTCCGGGCCCGGACGCCTGCCCGAACCCGAGGAGATCGTCGCCTTCGCCCTCGCCGCCGCCGAAGGAGGCACGACTGAGACCGGCACTGCCGGGTCCGGCACGGACCGCACCGATTCCGCGGGCTCCCTGAGCGGCAAGCGCGTCGTCGTCAGCGCCGGGGGCACCCGGGAGGCGCTCGACCCCGTCCGATTCCTCGGCAACCGCTCCTCGGGCAAGCAGGGCATCGCCCTGGCCCGCGCCGCGTTCGCCGCCGGCGCCCGGGTCGAACTCGTCGCCGCCCACGTCGACTCCGGACTGCTGGCCGACCTGCCCGCCGGCATCACCGTGACCCCGATCGAGTCGACGCTTGACCTCCAGGCCGCGATGGCCACAGCCGCCGAGCACGCGGACATCATCATCATGGCCGCCGCCGTCGCCGACTTCCGGCCGGCCCGGCTCGCCGATGCGAAGCTCAAGAAGTCCGGGGACGAGGGGATGAGCATCGAACTCGTCCAGAACCCCGACGTCCTCGCCGGGCTCGTCGCCGACCGCCGGCCCGGCCAGTTCATCGTCGGCTTCGCCGCCGAGACCGGCGACGCCGCCCACTCCGCACACGAGTACGCGGAGGCGAAGTTCCGCCGCAAGGGTGCCGACCTCCTCGTCTTCAACGACGTCTCCGCCGACCGCGCCTTCGGCCACGATGTCACCGAGGTCGTCATCCTCGCCGCCGGGGACGGCGCTTCCGACGTCGTCGACGCGGCGACGCTGGCGGGCACGAAGGACGATGTTGCGCAAAAGGTCGTTGCCGAAATCGCCCGCCGCATCACCCCAGTAGAATCGACGCCGTGAGTACATCCGAACTGCGCTACTTCTCCTCCGAATCCGTCACCGAAGGCCACCCCGACAAGATCTGCGATCAGATCAGCGACGCCGTGCTCGACGACCTCCTCTCCAAGGATCCGAACGCGAAGGTCGCCGTCGAGACGATGGTGACGACCGGACTCGTCCACGTCGCCGGTGAGGTCAACACCGACGCGTACGCCGATGTCGCCGGCATCGTCCGCAGCCTCATCACCGGGATCGGCTACGACTCCTCAGACACCGGCTTCGACGGTCATTCGTGCGGTGTGTCGGTCTCGATCGGCAGCCAGTCCCTCGACATCCACTCCGGGGTGACGAACCCGCTCGACTTCCGCGAGGCGCTCGAGACCGACCACGGCTCGTCGCTGGGCGCCGGCGACCAGGGGCTGATGTTCGGCTACGCCGACAATGCGACCGATGTCCTCATGCCCCTGCCCATCCACCTCGCCTCCCGGATGGCCGAGAAGCTCAGCGCCGTCCGCAAGTCCGGGGAGCTGTCCTACCTCCGCCCCGACGGCAAGACCCAGCTGACGATCGGCTACGACGGGGACACCGCGGTCTCGCTCGAGAACATCGTCGTCTCCACCCAGCATGCCGCCGACGTCTCCCAGGACCAGCTCCAGGCCGACATCAAGGAATTCGTCGTCGGCCCCATCGCCGAGGCCTCGGGACTCGACCGCGGCAATGAGAAGATCCACATCAACCCCGCCGGACCCTTCGTCACCGGCGGCCCGATGGGCGATGCGGGACTGACGGGACGCAAGATCATCGTCGACACCTACGGCGGCTTCTCCCGCCACGGCGGCGGCGCGTTCTCCGGCAAGGACCCCTCGAAGGTCGACCGCTCGGCCGCCTACGCGATGCGCTGGGTGGCGAAGAACATCGTCGCCGCGGGACTGGCCGACCGCGCCGAGGTCCAGGTCTCCTACGCGATCGGCAGGGTCGACCCGATGGGCCTCTACGTCGAGACCTTCGGCACCGAGAAGGTCGATCCCGCAGCGATCACCAAGGCCATCCGCGAGGTCTTCGACCTGCGCCCGGCGATGATCATCCGCGAACTCGACCTGCTCCGCCCGATCTACTCGCAGACCTCGACCTACGGTCACTTCGGTCGTGAGCTGCCCGACTTCACGTGGGAGAGGACCGACCGCGCCGACGACCTGCTGCGCGCCGTGTCCGCGCACTGAGAGTGGACGAGCCCCTTCCCATCGCGACCGGCACCACCGCTGTGGGGCAGGTGCCGCTCGCCCCGGACGCGCCCGTCGCCCGCGTCCTCGTCGACCATCCGGTCCCGCATCTCGCGCGCGCCTTCGACTACGCCGTCCCGGAGAAGCTCGCCGAGGCGGCGCAGCCGGGGGTGCGGGTGCGCGTGAAGTTCGCCGGCCGGCTCCGTGACGGGTTCATCCTCGAACGCGCGGACGAGAGCGACCACATCGGTCCGCTCGCCGTCATCGAACGGATCACGAGCCCGCTGCCCGTGCTCACCCCATCCTTCCTCGAACTCTGCGAGGCCGTCGCCACCCGTTACGCGGGCACCCTGCCCGATGTGCTCCGGCTTGCGATCCCACCGCGCCACGCCCGCGCGGAGAAGGCCGTGCTCCACGCGATCGAGGAGCGGCAGACGGCGCAGACCGCCGGGAAGTCCGCGGGAGGCGGGCCCGGCCGGGACGGGCGCAGCCGAGACGAGCCCGGAGCGGACGAGGACGCCCCCGAGGAGACCCCGGTCGTCGACGCGCTCGGCGAGTGGGTCATCGAGGCCGGCACCGAGGTGACCGACGGCGATCCCGGTGCCGCCGGGTCCGACCGTGCGCGCCTCGCGCTCACCTTCACTCCCGGCACCACCCCCGGCCTCGGGTGGATCACCGCAGGACTGCGTGCCGCGCAGGCCGCTCTGGCCCGGGGGGCCGCTGTGCTCTGGCTCGTCCCCGACCACCGGGAGATCGCGGTGCTCTCGGCAGCGCTCGACGCCGAGATCGCCCGCGGTGGAGAGATCACCGAGTACACCGCCCTCCACGCCGACCAGTCACCGGAGCAGCGGTGGGCGGCGTGGCTGCGCGGCCTCCTCGGCGACACCCGGCTGATCATCGGCACCCGCGCCGCCGCCTTCGCCCCGCTTACTGACCTCGGCGTCATCATCTGCCTCGACGACGCCAACCAGAACTACCTCGACCAGCACGCCCCCTACCCGCACGCGCGGGAGGTCAGCCTGCTCCGGTCGAACCTCGAGGAGACCGGCCTGCTCTTCGCCTCGACCGACCGCAGCGCCGAGGTCGAGCGACTCGTCGAGATCGGGTGGCTGCGCGACATCAGCCCCGCCGCCGCGGCCCGCCGCAGCTCCTCACCGCTCGTCATCGTCCCCGACGAGGAGCGCGACCCCTTCGCGTGGCAGCGGATCCCCACCCGGGCGTGGGACATCATGCGCTCGGCGCTGAAGCCCCGGGACGGGAGCACACCCGGTCCTGTCCTCGTTCAGGTCCCCCGCGGCGGCTACTACCCGGTGTTCGCGTGCGCACGGTGCCAGGAGACGGCCCGCTGCCCGGTGTGCGAATCTCCGCTGTCGACCCAGTCCGAGGTCGGCCCCTTCGCCTGCCGGACGTGCGGCTACCACTCGGAGACCTTCACGTGCGCGCGCTGCCACTCCCACCAGGTGCGCTCGATCGTGCGCGGACGCACCCGCACCGTCGAGGAGCTGACGAAGGCGCTGCCGGGCATCGAGATCGTCGAATCCGGGGGCGACGACATCCCCGTCGCCCTCGACTTCGCCCCCCGCGTCGTCGTCGCGACGACCGGGGCCGAACCCTACGCGATCGGCGGCTACGCCGCAGGGATCCTCCTCGACACCCTGTGGCCGGGCCCGTGGATGCGAGCGAGCGACGAAGGGGTGCGGCGGCGGATGCGGGCGGCCTCCCTCGTCCGGTCGCGCACCGACGGGGGAGTCGTCTACCTCGGTGATGCCGATGAGACGATCCGCGGGGCGCTGACGACCTTCGACCCCGCCGTGACGATGACGCGATCGCTGGCCGACCGCCGCGAACTCGGGTTCCCGCCGTACCGCCGAATCGTCGAACTCACCGGTCCCGGCACCGAGATCGACGCCGTGCTCGCCGCGGTCCCGGAGCTCACCGAACTCATCCGCGACGACGACGAGGACGGCCAGCGCGTCGTCGCCGCCTTCCCGATCGCCGCCGGCCCCCACATCGGCACGCGCCTGGCCGAGACGACGGCGGCGCGGTCGGCGAAGAAGCTGCCGCAGGTGCGGGTGCGCATCGACGATCCCCGGTCGCTCTGAGCCGGGTCCCCACGACGTACAATCACTTTCTGTGGATATCGTCTTCGCCGGCACCCCGGAGGTCGCCGTTCCCGCGCTCGAGGCGCTCGTCGCCTCCGCCCACACGGTCCGCGCGGTGCTCACCCGTCCCGACGCCCCGGTCGGCCGCAAGCGCGTCCTCACCCCCTCACCCGTCAAGGCCCGGGCGCTCGAACTCGGACTGCCCGTCATCGAAGCCGACCGTCTGCGCGGGGACGTCATCGGGCAGCTGCGGGAGATCGGGGCCGATGCCGTCGCCGTCGTCGCCTACGGCGCCATCGCCGGACCGGCGGCGCTGTCGACGGCGCGACTCGGCTGGTTCAACCTCCACTTCTCGCTCCTGCCCGCCCACCGCGGGGCCGCCCCCGTCCAGCGCGCGCTCATCGCGGGGGAGACGACGAGCGGGGTGAGCGTCTTCCGCATCGACACCGGCATGGACACCGGTGATGTCGTGCGCACCCGCACCCTGCCGCTCGATCAGCCCGACGCCGCCGCAGCACTGGCCGCCTACGCCGAGGTCGGGGCCGGCGAACTCGTCGCCGCGTTCGACGATCTCGCCGCCGGCACCGCGGTCTTCACCTCGCAGGACGCGCTCATCGCCACAGGCTCCCAGCCGAGCCATGCCGAGAAGATCACCGCCGCCGACGCCCACCTCGACCTCACCCGTCCCGCTGCCGAGGTCATCGCCCGCTCCCGCGGGGTCAGCCCCGCCCCGGGACCGTGGGTGACGGTCGACGGGAAGCGGACGAAGCTCTTCGGCCTCGCCCCGGTGGGGGGCGATGCCGCCGGGACCCAGGCCCCGACCGCCTCGGCGGATATCGGCCTGCTCACCGCCCGCGACGGAGCCGCCGTGCTCGGGGTCGGGGACGGCTGGCTGCAGGTGAGTGAGATCCAGCCCTTCGGCAAACCCCGCATGAGCGCCGCCGACTACCTGCGCGGACACGGTGACGTCCGCATCG
Organism: Brevibacterium sp. 2SA; assembly: GCF_005502845.1. Lineage (NCBI taxonomy): Bacteria > Bacillati > Actinomycetota > Actinomycetes > Micrococcales > Brevibacteriaceae > Brevibacterium > Brevibacterium sp. 2SA. The sequence goes on from NZ_SCMW01000001.1 coordinate 102,971, forward strand.
ACGCCGTCGCCGCCGACTACCTGCGCGGACACGGTGACGTCCGCATCGACGCCGTCGCCGCCGACGCACCGGCCGACGCCGCCGTACCGACCGACGCCGACGCATCGACCGATGCCGGCCGCGCCACGACGAGCAAGGAGGCCTGAGATGGCCGCGAAGCCCAACCTGCCCCGCCGGCTCGCGTGGGAGGTGCTCACCGACGTCGACACGAAGGACGCGTACGCGAACCTCCTGCTGCCGGCGAAGATCGCGCGCACGCACTTGAGCCCCCCGGACGCCGCGTTCGCCACCGAACTCACGTACGGCACCCTGCGCGGACAGGAGTTCTACGACGCCGTCATCGCGCACGCCGCCGGGCGGCCGGTGACGCAGATCGACCCCGAGCCGCTCGCGGCGATGCGGATGGGCGCCCACCAGATCCTCGCGATGCGCGTGCCCGACCACGCCGCGCTGTCCGAGACCGTCGGTGTCGTCAAATACGCGGCCCCGAAGACCGCGGGCTTCGTCAACGCAGTGCTGCGGCGTGTCTCCGAAGCCGACCGGCAGACCTGGCTCGACCGGATCGGGCAGGGGCGCTCGGAGACCGCCCGGCAGGCGATCGCCAGCTCCCACCCCGAATGGATCGTCCGCGCGCTCACCCAGGCGCTCAAGGGCCACGGCCGCGACGCCGGCGAACTCGACGCGCTGCTCACCGCCGACAACACCCCGGCCCAGGTCGCTGTCACCGCCCTGCCGGGACTGCTCGACCGCAGCGACCTGCCCGGCACCCCGACTCCGCTCTCCCCGCTCGGCGTCCACCTCGAGACGGCCGTACCCAAGGACATCCCCGCCGTCGCCGACGGTCTCGCCCGGGTCCAGGACGAAGGCTCGGCCCTCGTTGCCCTGGCACTCGCCGAGGCGGCCGCCCCGGACGGGACGTGGGCCGACCTCTGCGCGGGCCCCGGCGGGAAGGCCGCCGTCCTCGCCGCCCGTGCCCGCACCGCGGGGGAGACCCTCGACGCCTTCGACTCGAGCCCGCACCGGGCGTCCCTCGTCGAGACCTCGACCCAGGCCCTTGAGAACGTCACCGTCGGCGTCGCCGACGCCCGGGACGCCGAGGGCCCGTACGCGAAGATCCTCGTCGATGTCCCCTGCACCGGCCTCGGAGCGCTGCGGCGCCGGCCGGAGGCCCGCTACCGGCGCAGCCCCGACGACGTCAACGCCCTGGCCGCGCTCCAACGGGAGATCCTCACCGCCGCCCTCGACGCGGCGGCACCCGGCGGCGTCGTCGCGTACTCGACGTGCTCACCCCACTATGCGGAGACCGTCCTCGTCGTCGACGACGTCCTCCGCCGGCGGCGGAAGGAGACCGGCGACGACGTCGAGATCCTCGACACCCCGGCCGTGCTCGCCGCCGTCACCGGCGCCGAGGCCGACTCCTTCGCCTCGGTCAGCCGCGGCGACGGCCGCTTCGCGCAGCTGTGGCCCCACGTCCACGACACCGACGGAATGTTCCTGGCCCTGCTGAAGAAGGCGAACTGATATGGCGATCGAGATCAACCCGAGCATCCTCTCCTCCGACTTCTCCGACCTCCGCGGGGAGCTTGCGAAGATCGCGACGGCGGACATGGCCCACATCGACGTCATGGACAACCACTTCGTGCCCAATCTCACCTTCGGGCCTCCCGTCGTCGAGCGGATCCAGGCGATCAGCCCGATCCCGCTCGACGCGCACCTCATGATCGCCGATGCCGACCGCAACGCGCCCGTGTATGCCGAGCTCGGGTGCGCCTCGGTGACCTTCCACGCCGAGGCGGCCGCGGCTCCCGTGCGGCTGGCCAGGGAGCTGCGCCGGCTGGGGGCGAAGGCGAGCCTCGCGCTCAAGCCCGCGACCCCGATCGAGCCCTACATCGACCTCCTGCCCGAATTCGACCAGATCCTCATCATGACCGTCGAACCCGGCTTCGGCGGGCAGAAGTTCCTCGACGTGTGCCTGCCGAAGATCGCCCGCACCCGGGAGGCGATCTCCGCCTCCGGACTCGAGATCAGGCTGCAGGTCGACGGCGGAGTCTCCGCCGCGACGGTCGAGCGCGTCGTCGACGCCGGCGCCGACGTCCTCGTCGCCGGATCCGCCGTCTACAGCGCCGAGGATGCGGGCGCCGCGATCGCCGAGCTCCGCAGCCTCGCCGCCGCCCACACCCACTGACCGACCTGCGATCCGAGGCACATCATGGAATTCCTCACCTGGCTCAACACCCCGGCCTTCGAGCTTCTCGGCAAACCCGTGCCGTACTCGGATCTCTTCGGCAACATCTGCGCGCTGGCCACCGTCGTCCTCGCCCTTAGGCGCAACATCCTCTCCTGGCCGGTGCAGATCCTCGGATCGATCCTCCTCTTCTCCGCGTCGCTCTCGGCCGGCCTCGGCGGCAACGCCTCCCGCCAGGTCGTCATCATCGTCGCCGCCGTGTGGGGATGGACGCAGTGGCGGAAGTCGCGGGAAGCGAAGGGGGAGGTCGTCGTCCGGTGGGCGACGTGGAAGGAGCGGATCGGGCTCATCGCCGCCCTCGTCATCGGCACCGCCGTCTTCGGGTACATCCTCTCCGTCGGCGGCTGGTCGTGGAACCCCTACCCGGACGCCTACATCTTCATCGGCTCCCTCGTGGCGATGTACGCCCAGGGACGGGCGATCGTCGAGTTCTGGTTCGTCTGGCTCGCCGTCGACCTCGTCGGCATCCCGCTGGCCGTGGCCGGGGGACTCGTCTTCTCCGGCGCCGTCTACCTCATCTTCCTCGTCATGGTCGTCATCGGCTTCCTCGACTGGTCGAAGCGCTCGAAGCAGACGATCTCCGCCCCGCACACCGGTGCGACCGACATCACCCGCGGCCCCGATGCCGCGTCCGGGACCTGAGACCCCGGTCAGGGCACGCAGCGGCGATGGTCTACCCTGGATCACGTGAAGACCTTCGACTCTCTCTACGCTGAACTCCTCGCCAAGTCCCTCGACCGGCCCGCCGGATCGAAGACCGTCGCCGAACTCGACGCGGGAGTCCATGCGATCGGGAAGAAGATCGTCGAGGAGGCCGCCGAGGTGTGGATGGCCGCGGAGTACGAGACGCAGGACGACCTCGCCGCGGAGATCTCCCAGCTGCTCTACCATCTCCAGGTGCTCATGATCGCCAAGGACTTAAGCCTCGACGACGTCAACGCCCACCTGTGACCTTCCTCTCCTCCTCGCAAAGGACGCCATGCTGCGTGTAGCCGTGCCCAACAAGGGCATCCTGTCCGAAGCCGCCACCGACATGCTCAGCGAAGCCGGGTACTCGACCCGGCGCGGATCGAAGACCCTCGTCCACCGCGACGAGACGAACGGGGTCGAGTTCTTCTACCTGCGCCCCCGCGACATCGCCGTCTACGTCGGCTCCGGAATCCTCGATGCCGGGATCACCGGCCGCGACCTCCTCCTCGAATCCCAGGCGACGGCCCAAGAGGTCATCGGCCTCGGCTTCGGGAACTCCCGCTTCTTCTACGCCGGGGAGCGCGGCCGCTACTCCAGCGTCGCCGAGCTCGCCGGCAAGCGGATCGCCACGAGCTTCCCGCACCTCGTTCAGACCGACCTCGACGCCAGGGGCATCACGGCTGAGACGGTCCAGCTCGACGGCGCCATCGAGGTCTCGATCCAGCTCGGCGTCGCCGATGCCGTCGCCGACGTCGTCGAGACCGGCAGCACCCTGCGGGCGGCGGGCCTCGAGACCTTCGGGGAGCCGATGCTCGAGTCCGAGGCAGTCCTCGTCCAGCGCGACGGCGCCGACGCCTCGATCGAGGTGCTCAAGCGCCGCCTCGAATCCGTCATGGTCGCCCGCCAGTACGTGCTCGTCGACTACAACATCGAAGAGCGCCTCGTGCCCGAGGCGATCAGTCTGACCCCGGGGCTCGAATCGCCGACGGTCTCCCCGCTGCAGGAGACCGGCTGGGTGGCCGTGCGGGTCATGGTCGAGGCGAAGTCCGTGAACAACGTCATGGACCGCCTCTACGCGGTCGGTGCGCGTGCGATCCTGGTGACGACCATTGGCGCCTGCCGCATCTGAGTTCGCCGTCTTCCGGCCCCGGCGGGTCCGCGCGCTCGGCTTCGTCGGCGCGGGCGTCGTCTTCGTCGGCTTCGCGGTGCTCTCCGTCGCCCTCCTCGTCGTCGACTGGCGGCCGTGGACGTGGTTCGACGTCGTGTGGATGAACCTCCTCGGCGTCCTCTTCTCCGCAGCGCTCCTGCGGGTCGGCAGCATCGAGGCCCGTCCCGACGAGGCGGGGCTGACGGTGCGCAACATCGTGCGCACACGCCGCTTCGGCTGGGGCCAGATCCTCGGGGTGACGTTCTCGACGTACGGCGACGACCCGTGGGCGATCCTCGACCTCGCCGACGGCTCGACGTGCGCGGTCATGGCCATCCAGCACGCCGACGGCCCCCGCGCGTACGACGAGGTCGCCCGACTGCGTAAGCTCGTGACCACATGGACCACATATGAGGAGGACTAGGCATGTTCGACGACGCACCGGCCACAGGTGAGGGGCCGCTGAGCGGCTACACCGTCATCGACCTCTCCCGCGCGCTCGCGGGACCGCACGCGGGAATGATGTTCGGCGACCTCGGCGCCCGGGTCATCAAGGTCGAGAACCCCGGCCGCGGCGATGACTCCCGCTCGTGGGGGCCGCCCTTCGTCGGTCCCGCCGACGACCCGCAGGCGACGTACTTCCTCTCGGCGAACCGGAACAAGGAGTCGATCGCCCTCGACCTCAAATCCGAGACCGGCAAGGACACGCTGCGGGCGCTCATCGCCCGTGCTGACGTCCTCATCGAGAACTTCCGCACCGGGGTCCTCGACCGCCTCGGGTTCTCCCCGGCCACGTGCCTGGAGATCAACCCGCGCCTCGTCATCCTCTCGATCACCGGCTTCGGCCACGACGGGCCGGAGGCCGCCCGGGCCGGCTACGACCAGATCGCCCAGGGCGAAGCCGGGCTGATGTCCCTGACCGGGTCCGGGCCGGAGGACATGCAGCGGGTGGGCGTGCCGATCGCCGACCTCCTCGCCGGCATCTACGGCTCCTACGGGGTTCTCGCCGCCCTGCTGGAGCGCGAGCGCACCGGACGCGGGAAGATCGTGCGCACCTCGCTCATCGCCGGCATGGTCGGCGTCCACGCGTTCCAGGGAACCCGGGCCACCGTGGCCGGGGAGAACCCGCAGCCCGGCGGCAACCACCACCCGTCGCTGTCCCCGTACGGCCTCTTCGCCTCCCAGGACGGGGCCGTGCAGATCTCCGTGGGCAACGAGAGCCTCTGGCAGAAGTTCGCCGCGGCCTTCGACATCGACCCGGCCACCCCGGGAATGGCCGACAACGCCGAGCGCGTGGCCAACCGTCCGGCCGTCATCGCCCTCATCGAATCCCGCTTCGCCGACTTCACGTCCGCGCAGCTGCTCGAGAAGCTCAGCGCCGCGGGCATCCCCGCCGGCACGGTGCGCACCCTCGCCGAGGTCTACGACTGGGAGCAGGCGCTGAGCCAGGGACTCAAGGTCTCCGTCGACCACCCGGTGCTCGGCGACATCGACCTGCCCGGACCCCCGCTGCGATTCTTCGACACGGGAGCCGACGGCGAGGTCGAGACGACGAAGACGTCCCACGACGCCCCGCCGCTGCTCGATGAGGACGCCGAGGCGATCGCGGCCTGGCTGACCGGTGAGCCGGCGACCGCCTCGGCGACTGCGGACGAGGAGTGAGACGATGGCGAGGCTGAATGCGCACGAACTCGTCGACATCGTCGTCGATGAGGGGTCGTTCGTCTCCTGGGACGAGGCCCCCATCACCCCTGCCGGCGGCATCTCCGAGGCCTACGCGGCCGAACTCGCCGCGGCCCGCGAGAAGTCCGGGGTCGACGAGGCGATCATCACCGGGGAAGGCACGATCGGCGGCCGGCGGGTCGCCGTCGTCGCCGGAGAGTTCCGGTTCCTCGCCGGATCGATCGGCGTCGCCGCCGCCCAGCGGCTCGTCGACGCGATCGAGAGGGCCACGCTCGAGGGCCTGCCGCTGCTCGCCGGTCCCGCCTCCGGGGGCACCCGGATGCAGGAAGGCACCGTCGCGTTCCTCTCGATGGTCAAGATCACGAACGCCGTCGTCGCCCACCGCCGGGCCGGTCTGCCCTACCTCGTCTACCTCCGCCACCCCACGACCGGCGGCGTGTTCGCCTCGTGGGGCTCGATGGGCCATGTCACCGTCGCCGAACCCGGATCCCTCATCGGCTTCCTCGGCCCCCGCGTCTTCGAAGCCCTCTACGGCGAGGCGTTCCCCGAGGGTGTGCAGACCGGGGAGAACCTCCACAAGCACGGGATCATCGACGCCGTCATCGGTCCCGAGCGGATCCAGACGACGGTCTCCCGGGTCCTCGACGTCCTCATGGGCGCCAAGGAGGTGCCCCCGCGCGTGCCCGACCCGGACACCCGCCCGGAGACGACCGACCCCGAATCCGATGCGTGGGCGGCGATCACCCGGTCCCGCCGTCCCGAACGTCCCGGGGTGCGCGATCTCCTGCGCACCGCGGCGAACACGGTGCTCCCGCTCAACGGCACCGGTGAGGGCGAGAAGGATCCCGGGTTGCTGCTCGCGCTCGCGAAGTTCGGCTCCGCCCCGTGCATCGTCCTCGGCCAGGACCGCTTCCGGCAGGACTCGCGGGCACCGCTCGGTCCGGCAGCGCTGCGGGAGGCCCGCCGCGGCATGCGGCTGGCCAGGGAGCTCGACCTGCCGCTCGTCACCGTCATCGACACCCCCGGCGCCGCCCTGTCCCAATCCGCCGAGGAGGGCGGGATGGCCGGAGAGATCGCGCGCTCGCTCGCCGAACTCGCCAACCTCGACGCGCCCACCGTCTCCCTCATCCTCGGGGAGGGCTCGGGCGGCGGGGCGCTTGCGCTCATCCCCGCCGACCGGGTGCTCAGCGCCGAGAACGGGTGGCTCTCCCCGCTGCCGCCCGAGGGCGCTTCGGCGATCGTCCACCGGACGACCGACTTCGCCCCGCAGATGGCGCAGAGCCAGGGCGTCCACGCTCCCCAGCTGCTCGCCACAGGAGTCGTCGACCGGATCATCGCCGAACATCCCGATGCCAGCGACGAACCCCTCGACTTCGTCGCCCGGGTCGGACAGACCCTCGAATTCGAGCTCATCGAGCTCATGCGGGCCCAGTCGCAGCGCCGTCTGGCCCGCCGCATGGAGCGCTACCGCGCGCTCGGGATCTAGCGAAGAGAGAAGAGAACCATGGTTGCCGTGAGAGTCATCCCGTGCCTCGACGTCGATGAGGGACGCGTCGTCAAAGGCGTGCGCTTCGCCGACCTCCGGGACGCCGGAGACCCGGTCGAACTCGCACGCGTCTACGGCGAGTCCGGGGCCGACGAGCTGACGTTCCTCGACGTCACCGCGAGCAGCGGCAACCGGGAGACCGTCCACGACGTCGTCCGGGCCAGTGCCGAACAGGTGTTCATCCCGCTCACCGTCGGCGGGGGAGTGCGCAGCGTCGACGACGTCGACCGCCTCCTGCGCGACGGCGCCGACAAGATCTCCGTCAACACCTCAGCGGTGGTCGACCCGCAGCTCATCAGCGACATCTCCCGGCACTTCGGCAACCAGGTGCTCGTCCTCTCCCTCGACGCCCGGCGCACCCGGGACACGACGACCCCGTCGGGCTTCGAGGTCACCGTCCGCGGCGGGCGCGAGGGCACGGGCCGCTGCGCGATCGACTGGATCCGCGAGGCCGCCGACCGGGGGGTGGGGGAGATCCTGCTCAACTCGATCGACGCCGACGGCACCCGTGAGGGCTTCGACCTCGAACTCATCGCCGCCGCCCGCGAGGCCGTGGGCGTCCCGCTCATCGCCTCCGGCGGCGCCGGGAAGGTCGAGCACTTCGCCCCCGCCGTGCGGGCCGGGGCCGATGCCCTGCTCGCCGCGAGCGTGTTCCACTTCGGGACGCTCACCATCGCCGAGGTCAAGGACGCACTGCGCGCAGAAGGGTTCGATGTCCGATGAGTCAGCAGCAGATCGACGCGACGCCGGAGAACTGGCGCGAGATCATCAGCTTCGGGCCCGGCGGCCTCATCCCCGTCGTCGTCCAGGAGGCGACGACGCGCGATGTCCTCATGCTCGCGTGGATGGACCGCACCGCCGTCGAGCGGACGCTGACCGAACGCCGTGCCGTCTACTGGTCGCGGTCCCGGCAGGAGCACTGGGTCAAGGGGGAGACGTCGGGCAACACCCAGGCGCTGCGCTCGCTCGCCCTCGACTGCGACGCCGACGCCCTCCTCATGACCGTCGACCAGACCGGTCCGGCCTGCCACACGCTGACCGCAACCTGCTTCACCGGAAGGACGATCAGTGACGACGCGCACGACTGAGCCGCTGACCATCCGCCCGAGCCTCACCGAGTTCCGCGCCGCCGGCGCCGACCACCGGCTCGTGCCCGTCCACACCGAGGTCCTCGCCGACACCGACACGCCTCTGAGCCTCTACCGGAAGCTCACCGACGGCGGTCCCGGGTCGTTCCTCTTCGAATCCGCCGAGGCCGGGGCCTGGGCGCGCTATTCGTTCATCGGCTCCGCCCCCGTGGCGACGCTGATCACCACTCCCGAGGGCTTCACCTGGACCGGCACTCCGCCGGTCGGGGTGCCCGAGACCGGCAGCGTCCTCGACGCGGTCTCGGCGACCCTCGAGCTGCTGAAGATCGACACGAGCGATCTCCCGCCGATGGTCTCGAGCCTCGTCGGGTACTTCGGGTGGGACATCATCCGGGAGTTCGAGAAGCTCGGGCCCGCCAATCCCGACGAGCACCGCCTGCCGACCGTGCAGCTGATGATCCCCGGCGACATCGCCGTCTACGACCACTACTCGGGCACGCTCACCCTCGTCGCCAACGTCGTCAACGTCAACGGGGCCGACACCGGCATCGACGAGGCCTACGCCTCCGGGGTGGCGCGGATCGAGGCGATGCTCGCCCGGCTGTCCCGTCCCGCCCTCGCCGAGGCGGTCGTCCCCGGCCCCGCGACACCGCAGGTGCGCACCCGCACACCCCGGGAGGAATACCTCGCCGGTGTCGCGCGCGCGAAGCAGGACATCGTCGACGGGGAGATCTTCCAGGTCGTCCTCGGCCAGCGCTTCGACACCGACTGCGACGCCGACCCGCTCATGGTCTACCGCATGCTCCGGCACTCCAATCCCTCGCCGTTCATGTACCTGCTGGGCCTCCACGACGCCGACGGGCAGCCGGTGAGCATCATCGGCTCCTCGCCCGAGGCTCTCGTCACGGTCCGCTCCGGCACCGTCGTCACCCACCCCATCGCCGGGTCGCGTCCCCGCGGCGCGACCCCGGAGGACGACGACCGGCTCGCCCGGGAGCTGCTCCGCGATGAGAAGGAGCGCGCCGAACACCTCATGCTCGTCGACCTCGCCCGCAACGACCTCGCGAAGGTCTGCACCGCGGGCACGGTCGACGTCAGCACCTTCATGGACATCGAGCGCTTCAGCCACATCATGCACATCTCCTCGACCGTGCGTGGCGAGGTCGCCGAGGGCCACGACGGCATCGACGTGCTGCGGGCGACGTTTCCCGCCGGCACCCTCTCCGGGGCGCCGAAGCCGCGGGCCCTGAAGATCATCGACGAGCTCGAAGTCGTCGGGCGCGGACTCTACGGGGGAGTCGTCGGCTACCTCTCGTTCACCGGTGACCTCGATCTCGCGATCGCCATCCGCACCGGGGTGCTCGCGCGGGGAGTGATGAGCGTCTTCGCCGGCGGCGGGATCGTCGCCGACTCCGAACCGGAGACGGAGTATCGTGAGTCGGAGACCAAGGCGGCCGCGGTGCTCGCGGCCGCCGCAGCCGCCGGTCGGGTCCAGCGCCTGACGGAAGGAGCACGATGACGAAATCCCGCGGAGTCCTCCTCGTCCTCGTCGTCGCCGCCGGCATGTGGGCGATCACCCTGGCCACATGGCAGGCGGGCGCGAGCAGCGAGACTCTCGGTCCCGCGGGGGTCGCGATGCCCGGTCAGGCCGAGACGACGCAGGCCTCGCCCGTGGCCACCGCATGCGTGGCGATCATCGCCGTGTGCGGGCTGCTCTCGGCGATGTTCGGGCGCATCGGCCGGTTCGTCATCTTCGGTCTCGCGGAGCTCGCGGCACTCGGCTACGGGGTGAGCGCGATCACCGCGATCGGTGCCCCCGGGGCGACCTCATGGCCGATCGTCGCGCTGCTCGCCGCCGTCGTCGGCGTCGTCGTCATCGGCTGGGTCGCCTACGCCTCCCGGGCCTGGACGGGGTCGAACCGGTACGCCCGCAGCGCCGAGGGCGCCGGCGGCGAGTTCGACTCGGCCGCGACGTGGGATGCGCTCTCCCGTGGGGACGAGGTGGAGACCGGACGCGAGGGGACCGGCGCCGAGGCGGCGGACGCGGAATCCGCGGACGAGCAGGACGCGGAGTCAGTGGACGCGCAGACCGCGGAGGCGGAGGCGGCGGATGCGCAGGCCGCGGAGACGGCGGAGGATGAGTCCCCGCGCAGCGACGAGGGCCCGACGAGCCGCCGCTGAGGTTGCGTGTGGCGTCTGCCACGTCTCGCCGCTCGCGCCGAGGCGAACTCACCACCTCGGACATGACGATCCTGCCCCGACCCTGGCCCGCCGGTCGCGTCGATGCGAACTCACCACCTCGGACATGACGATCCTGCCCCGACCCTGGCCCGCCGGTCGCGTCGATGCGAACTCACCCCCTCGGACATGACACAATAGACCCATCACGTGCACGTCAGCATAAGGAGCACCATGTCGCAATCAGTCGCCCGCTCGGGTGCCACCGATCTCGATAAGTCCACGATCGACTACGCTGCGATCGCCGATCCCGGTCACGGCAACTCCGTCGCCGGGTGGACCGGCGTCATCATCATGCTCATCGGACTCTCGATCGGCTGCGTGGGCTTCACGATCCATGCCCCGATGATCACCTACATCGGCGGCGGCGTCACCGTTCTCGGCCTCATCGTCGGCATCATCCTGCGCGCCGTCGGACTGGGAAACAAGCCGAAGCGCACATGACCGTCCTCGACGACATCGTCACCGGGGTGACCGAGGACCTCGCCGCTCGGCGGCGCGAGGTCCCGCTGGCGGCCCTGCGCGATGCGGCGGCGGCCGCACCGGCGGTCCGCCCCTTCGACCTCAGCGCCGACTTCGGGGTCATCGCCGAGGTCAAGCGCCGTTCGCCCTCCCGCGGGGACCTCGCGACGATCCCCGATCCGGGCACGCTCGCCGGCCTCTACGCCGCCGGCGGCGCTCGGGCGATCAGCGTGCTCACCGAGGGCCGTCGGTTCTCCGGCAGCCTCGCCGACCTCGACGCGGTCCGTGCGGCCGTCGACCTGCCCGTCCTCCGCAAGGACTTCATGGTCGACGAGTACCAGTTCCACGAGGCCCGCGCCCACGGCGCCGACCTCGTCCTCCTCATCGTCGCCGCCCTCAGCCCCGCCCAGCTGCGGGAGTTCCACGACCTCGCCGCCTCCCTCGGGATGACCGCGCTCGTCGAGACCCACAGCGAAGCCGAACTCGCCACCGCGATCGACATCGGCGCCCGCCTCATCGGCGTCAACACCCGCAACCTCAAGGACCTCAGCGTCGACACGGGACGATTCGCGCCGCTATCGGCCCTCGCCCCGGCCGAGGCCACGCTCGTCGCCGAGTCCGGAGTCGCCTCGGTGACCGACATCGAGGACTACGCACGGGACGGAGCCGACGTCGCCCTCGTCGGCGAAGCCCTCGTCCGCGACGGCGATCCCGCCGCGGCCGTCGCCGCCTTCACCGCCGCCGGTCGGGCCGCCCGGACACCCCGGACGACCCACCCCAGCCGCTGACCCGCACGGCGCCCGAGACGGCCCGGCCGCCTCGGTGCCGGACGCACCACGAACCGCAAAGGACGCACCATGACCGAGACCAGCCAGGAGACCGGACCGTACTTCGGTGCCTTCGGCGGCAGGTTCATTCCCGAAGCCCTCATCCCGGCCCTCGATGAGATCGAGGAGACCTGGCGGAAGTCCCAGGTCGATCCGGAGTTCGGGGCCGAGCTGCACGAGCTGCAGGTGTCCTACATCGGGCGCCCGAGCCTGCTCACCGAGGCCAAGCGGTTCTCCGCCCACTGCGGCGGTGCCCGCATCTTCCTCAAGCGGGAGGACCTCAACCACACGGGCAGCCACAAGATCAACAACGCCCTCGGTCAGGCCCTGCTCGCCAAGCGGATGGGCAAGACCCGGCTCATCGCCGAGACCGGGGCCGGCCAGCACGGGGTCGCCACGGCGACCGCCGCCGCCCTCCTCGACATGGAGTGCGAGGTCTACATGGGCGAGGAGGACACGCAGCGCCAGGCGCTCAACGTCGCCCGAATGCGGCTGCTCGGGGCGAAGGTCAACGCCGTGACCAACGGCACCCGCACCCTCAAGGACGCGATGAACGAGGCGATGCGCGACTGGGTCGCCAACGTCGGGAGCACGCACTACGTCATCGGCACCGTCGCCGGTCCCCACCCGTTCCCTGCGATGGTCCGCGCGTTCCAGCGCGTCATCGGCGACGAAGCCCGCGACCAGCTGCGCGAAGCCACCGGCGGCCTGCCCGACGCCGTCCTCGCCTGCGTCGGCGGCGGGTCGAACGCGATGGGCATCTTCGCGGCGTTCCTCGACGACCCCGAGGTCCGCATCTACGGCTTCGAGGCCGGGGGAGAGGGCATCGAGTCCGGACGGCACGCCGCCCGCTTCTCCGGGGGGCGCCCCGGCGTCCTCCACGGATCGGCGACCTACATCCTCCAGGACGAGGACGGCCAGACCCGGCCCTCGCACTCGGTCTCGGCAGGCCTCGACTACCCGTCGGTGGGACCCGAGCACTCGTTCCTCCACGATGCCGGGCGCGTCACCTACGAACCCGTCGTCGACGACGAGGCGATGGAGGCCCTCCAGCTGCTCGCCCGCACCGAGGGCATCATCCCCGCGATCGAATCCGCCCATGCGCTGGCCGGGGCGATGCGGGTCGGCCGACAGCTCGGGCCCGACGCGGTCCTCCTCGTCAATCTCTCGGGCCGCGGCGACAAGGACATGACCACGGCCGCCACGTGGTTCGACTACTTCGACGAAGGAGCCGTGCAGGTATGACAGGCACGACAGCCAGACCCCGCACCGGGGCGATGCTCGACGCGATCACGGCCGCCGGACGCAGCGCCGCCCTCATCGGCTACCTGCCCGTCGGGTTCCCCACCGTGGCAGGGTCGATCGAGGCGATGACCGCCCTCGTCGACTCCGGCGTCGACATCGTCGAGGTCGGACTCCCGTACTCCGACCCGGGCATGGACGGGCCCGTCATCCAGCGCGCCGCCGAGCAGGCCCTGGCCGGCGGGGTGCGGACGAAGGACGTCTTCGCGGCCATCAGTGCCGTCGCCGAGGCGGGCGGGACGCCGGTGGTCATGAGCTACTGGAACCTCGTCCTCCAGTACGGCGTCGACGCGTTCGCCCGCGACCTCGCCGCCGCCGGCGGGGCCGGGATCATCACCCCCGACCTCATCCCCGACGAAGCCGCCGACTGGCTGGCCGCCTCCGACGAGTACGACCTCGACCGCATCTTCCTCGCCGCCCCGTCCTCGACGCCTGAGCGCATCAGCCGCATCGTCTCCGCCAGCCGCGGCTTCGTCTACGCCGCCTCGACGATGGGAGTGACCGGGGTGCGCACGTCCGTCGACGACCATGCCCGCGACCTCGTCGCCCGCCTCCGCGAGGCCGGTGCCCCGCACGCGTGCGTCGGACTCGGCGTCTCGACCCGGGACCAGGCCGCCGAGGTCGCCGCGTACGCCGACGGCGTCATCGTCGGCTCCGCTCTCGTCCGCAGCCTCGACGACGGCGGAGTCCCCGCCCTGTCCGATCTCGCCGCGCAACTCAGGGAAGGCTGTGCATGAGCCCCGTCGACATCACCGCTGCGATTCCGTCTCCGACGTGGAGCGGGTTCTCCATCGGGCCGCTGACGATCCACGCGTACGCGCTGTGCATCCTCGCCGGCATCCTGCTCGCCCTGTGGCTGACCTCGCGGCGCTGGCGGGCGATGGGCGGACACGAGGACGACCTGTGGAACATCGCGATCATCGCCGTGCCCGCGGGCATCATCGGCGGACGGCTCTACCACGTCTTCTCCAGCCCTGACCCGTACTTCGGGCCGAACGGCAACCCGCTCGACGCGTTCAAGATCTGGAACGGCGGCCTCGGCATCTGGGGCGCCGTGGCGCTCGGCATGCTCGCGGCATGGCTCGTCGCCCGCTATCAGGGGATTAAGATCCTCCCGTTCCTCGACGCCGCCGCCCCCGGGCTCATCCTCGCCCAGGCCGTGGGCCGGTGGGGCAACTGGTTCAACCAGGAGCTCTTCGGCGCCCCGACGACCCTGCCGTGGGGTCTACGCATCGACAAGTTCATCGACGGCCGGCTCAACCCGAACTGGCCGGATCCCGCGCTGCCGGCCGACACGCTCTTCCAGCCGACGTTCCTCTACGAATCCCTGTGGAACCTCGCCGGCTGCCTCATCCTCATCGTCGCCGCCCGGAGGTTCCGGCTCGGCCACGGCCAGGTCTTCGCGCTCTACATCTGCTACTACACGCTCGGACGCGTGTGGATCGAAGCGCTGCGCATCGACGACGCCGAACTCGTCCTCGGACTGCGGCTCAACATCTGGACATCGATCCTCGTCTTCGCCGTCGGACTCATCTGGTTCCTCGTCTCCCGCTCACGCCACAAGGAGCCGGAGTCGACCGTCTACGTGCCCGGGGCCCGCGCGCTGGCCAAGCACGGCCGACACGAGGACGACGGAGCCGACCACGACGGCACCCCCGGCGGCGGAGCTGCGGGGCCGACCCGCGCAGCCGCGCAGGGACAGGCCCCCGCGCAGGAGACCGTGACCGCCGACGACGCGGCTGTCGACCGGGCCGATGCCCGGCGCAAGCAGCGGGGCAAGGACGACGAGAAGCCCGGTTTCGGATTCTTCGGAGCAGTCACCTCGGCGATCTCGATCATCCCCGATGTGCGGTCGCGGAACCGCGGAGGAGAGGACGAAAAGTCCGGCAATTGAGACGTTGAGGTTCACCTTTCGGTCCTTTCTCGTTTTCACGTTGAGCCCTCACGGGGTGTAAGTTGGTAATCCGACCGTGAGAACCACGTCACACCTGTGCCCGCAGGACGATCTCCCCAGGGCATGCCGAAGCCAGTTCGAGACAGCGTCGTCTGCTGGAGAATGACTAGACCCCGTGAAGGCAGCCGATGTCCCGTGAAACCTCATCGACCCCGCAACTCCCGCCGCAGCGCACCGGACTCTACGACCCCGCGCTCGAACACGATGCGTGCGGTCTCGCTCTCATCGTCCGCTACCGCGGCACGGCCGACCACGAGGTCGTCGAACAGGCGCTGAGGGCGCTGCGCAAGCTCGAGCACCGCGGCGGCATCGGCTCCGACGAAGGCACCGGCGACGGCGCCGGGCTCACCCTGCAGATCCCGCACGACTACTTCGCCGAGGTGCTCCGCGCCGAGCAGGACATCGACCTGCCCGCGCCCGGCGAGTACGCCGTGGGCATCGGCTTCTTCTCCCAGGACTACCGCACCGACCTCACCGGACTGACCTCGACCGAGTCGCCGATCCCCGCTGGCGAGTTCCCGACCGCCGGGGAGGAGCCGCTGGCCGACGAGGAGGCGCTCGTGCGCCGGATCGCCGCCGAAGAGGGCCTGAGCGTCCTCGCCATCCGCGACGTCCCCCGCGACGAGAGCGTCCTCGGCGAGATCGCGGCCTCGACGCAGCCCCACATGCGCCACGTCTTCTTCGGGTTCGACGCCCGCTACCCGGCCCGGGACGCCGACGACCTGCGCCGCCGGTCCTACATCGTGCGCAAGCGCCTCGATCGGGAGGGCATCTACTTCCCCTCGCTGTCGCCGGCGACGATCACGTACAAGGGGATGCTCGCGACCGGTCAGCTCGCCCCGTACTACACGGAGCTCAACGACGCACGGGTGACCTCGCGCATCGCGCTCGTCCACTCGCGGTTCTCGACGAACACGTTCCCGTCGTGGCAGCTCGCCCAGCCGTTCGGGACGATCGCCCACAACGGGGAGATCAACACCGTGCGCGGCAACCGCAACTGGATGCGGGCCCGGGAGGCCCATCTCGCCTCCGACCTGCTCGCCTCCCCGGTGCCCGAGACCGACTCGAGCCTCGAGCGCCTCTTCCCGATCGTGCCCCCGGGCGCCTCGGACTCCGCGTCCTTCAACGCCGTCCTCGAGCTCATGGTCGCCTCGGGGCGGTCGCTGCCGCAGGCGATGCTCATGATGATCCCCGAGGCCTGGGAGAACAACCCGGGGATGGGGGAGTCGCGCAAGGCCTTCTACGAGTACCACTCGCTGCTCATGGAGCCGTGGGACGGTCCCGCGTGCGTCGGCTTCACCGACGGCAAGCTCGCCGGTGCCGTGCTCGACCGCAACGGTCTGCGGCCGGCCCGCTACGTCATGACCTCCGACACCGTCGTGCTCGCCAGTGAGATCGGCGTCGTCGACCTGCCCGAGGCCGACATCGTCGGCCGCGGACGGCTCACCCCCGGCCGCATGTTCCTCGTCGACACGGAATCCGAGCGGATCATCTCCGACACGGAGATCAAGAACCAGCTCGCCACCCAGCACCCCTACGCCGAGTGGGTCGCCGACTCCTCGAAGCGACTCGAGGATCTGCCCACCCGCGTCCACGTCCTCCACCCGCAGGCCTCGGTGCGCCGGCGCCAGCGGACCTTCGGCTACACCGAGGAGGAGCTGCGGCTGCTCATCACCCCGATGGCCGAGACCGGGGCCGAACCGCTCGGGGCGATGGGCACCGACACCGCGATCGCGGGCCTCTCGACGCGCCCGCGGCTGCTCTTCGACTACTTCCACCAGAACTTCGCGCAGGTGACGAACCCGCCGCTCGACTCCATCCGCGAGCACATCGTCACGAGCATGGCCGCGGGACTCGGCCGGGAGGGCAACCTCCTCGAGCACAGCCGCCCCGACTCCGCGCACATCATGATCTCGCGCCCGGTCATCGACAACGACGAGCTCGCGGCGATCGGCCACGTCAAGGGCCACCACCTCGGCGTCGACACTCCCCGTCCCACCGTCACGCTCTCGGGTCTCTACTCGGTCAACGCCGGACCCGACGCGATGGAGGCGCGGATCGAGGCACTGTGCGCCGAGGCGAGCGCCGCGGTCGACGCCGGTGCGGTGTTCATCATCCTCTCCGACCGCGACTCCACGGCCGACCTCGCGCCGATCCCCTCGCTGCTGCTCACCTCGGCGCTCCATCACCACCTCGTGCGGGAACGGTCCCGGACCCGGGTGAGCATCGTCGTCGAGGCCGGCGACGTCCGCGAGGTCCACCATGCCGCGACGCTCGTGTCCTTCGGCGCCTCGGCGGTCAACCCCTACCTGCTCATGGAGACCGCGGAAGCCCTCGTCCGCTCCGACCGGGTGACCGGGGTGAGCGAATCCGCGGCCGTGGCCAACGTCCTCGGCGCGCTCAACAAGGGCCTGCTCAAGATCATGTCGAAGATGGGCATCTCGACCGTGCAGTCCTACCACGGGGCGCAGACGTTCGAAGCCGTCGGCCTCTCCGATGACCTCATCGACCGGCACTTCACGTCGACGCCGCACCAGCTCGGCGGCAAGGGGATGCGCGAGATCGCCGCGGAGAACACCGCACGCCACGCCGATGCCCACCGCGACGACCATCCGCGTCCCTCGCACCGGCCGCTGGGGGTCGGCGGGGAGTACCAGTGGCGCCGGGAGGGCCCGGGCCACCTGTTCAACCCGGAGACGATCTTCAAGCTCCAGCACGCGACGGCGTCGAAGCGCTATGACATCTTCGAGGAGTACACCCGCGCCGTCGACGACCAGTCGCGTGAGCTCATGACCCTGCGCGGCCTCCTCGACCTCGTGCCCGGGGCCGAGGGCCCCATAGACATCTCCGAGGTCGAACCGGCCGAGGCGATCATGAAGCGCTTCTCGACCGGCGCGATGAGCTACGGGTCGATCTCGAAGGAGGCCCATGAGACGCTCGCGATCGCGATGAATCGGATCGGCGGGAAGTCGAACACGGGTGAGGGCGGCGAGGACGTCGACCGGCTGCTCGATCCCGAGCGCCGCTCGGCGATCAAGCAGATCGCCTCGGGCCGCTTCGGGGTGACCAGCCACTACCTCACCGAGGCCGATGATCTGCAGATCAAGATGGCCCAGGGTGCCAAGCCCGGGGAAGGCGGTCAGCTGCCCGGGGAGAAGGTCTACCCGTGGATCGCGAAGACCCGCCACGCGACCCCCGGCGTCGGGCTCATCTCCCCGCCGCCGCACCACGACATCTACTCGATCGAGGACCTCGCGCAGCTCATCTACGACCTCGGCCGGGCCAACGCCCGCGCCCGGGTCCACGTCAAGCTCGTCTCCGCGGTCGGGGTCGGCACGGTTGCGGCGGGAGTCGCGAAGGCGGGTGCCGACGTCGTCCTCATCTCCGGTCACGACGGGGGCACGGGCGCGAGCCCGCTCAACTCCCTCAAGCACGCGGGCACCCCGTGGGAGCTCGGCCTCGCCGAGGCGCAGCAGACGCTCATCCTCAACGGCCTGCGGGAGAAGGTGAGCGTCCAGGTCGACGGTCAGCTCAAGACCGGCCGCGACGTCATCATCGCCGCACTCCTCGGCGCCGAGGAGTTCGGGTTCGCGACGACCGCGCTCGTCGTCTCCGGCTGCATCATGATGCGCGTTTGCCACAAGGACACGTGCCCGGTGGGCGTGGCCACGCAGAACCCGCTGCTGCGCTCGCGCTACACGGGTCAGGCCGACCACGTCGTCAACTTCTTCACGTTCATCGCCGAGGAGGTCCGCGGGTACCTCGCGCAGCTGGGCTTCCGCACCCTCGACGAGGCGATCGGCGCCGTCGAGCGCCTGCGCGTCGACGAGGACCGGGCCCGGGAGTCGGGTCTCGACCTCGACCTCTCGACGATCCTCACGGTCCCGGGCAACCTCTCCGGGGACACCTCGGTGGCCCGCAAATGCGCCGGTCAGGTGTTCCGTGACTTCCACGGGGAACTCGACCCGCAGCTGCTCGAGCAGGCCCGGGAGGCGATCGAGACGAAGTCGCCGGTGACGATCTCCTCGACGGTCGTCAACACCGACCGCAGCGTCGGCACCCTGCTCGGCCACCACGTCACCCGGGCGCACGCCGACCGCGGCCTGCCCGAGGACACGATCCGCCTCGAACTCCACGGCACCGCCGGGCAGTCGCTCGGCGCGTACCTGCCCATCGGGGTGAGCATCGACCTCACCGGCGACGCCAACGACTACGTCGGCAAGGGACTGTCCGGGGGCACCGTGGCCGTCCATCCGGCCCCGGAGAACCCGACCCGTCCCGAGCACAACGTCATCGCCGGCAACGTCATCGGCTACGGCGCGACCAGCGGCAAGCTCTTCATCTCCGGTCAGGTGGGGGAGCGCTTCATGGTCCGCAACTCCGGCGCCGAGGCGGTCGTCGAGGGCATCGGCGACCACGGCCTGGAGTACATGACCGGTGGGGTCGCCGTCATCCTCGGCGGCACGGGACGCAACTTCGCGGCCGGCATGTCCGGCGGCACCGCCTACGTCCTCGACTTCAACCCGGCCCGGCTCAACCCGGACGAACGCGCCGCCGGCGTCTTCCGCTTCACCGGGGTCGGCGTCGACGACATGGAGGTCCTCGAGCGGCTGCTCGGCGAGCACGTCGAATGGACGGACTCCCCACTGGCCGCCCAGCTGCTTGACGGCCTGCGCCGCGGCGAGGACGTCCTCTCCCGCTTCACGAAGATCATTCCCGTCGCCTACCAGGCGGTGCGAGACATCCAGTCCGAGATGGCCGCCGAGGGCACGCCAGCGGACTCGGACGCCGCCTGGCGCAAGATTCTGGAGGTCACCCATGGCTGATCCGCACGGATTCCTCACCGTCACCGAACGCGAGCTGCCTCAGCGCCGCCCGGTTCCCATCCGCCTGCTCGACTACCGCGAGGTCTACGAGGCCGGCGACCCCGAGCAGCTGCGCCGCCAGGCCTCGCGCTGCATGGACTGCGGCGTCCCGTTCTGCCACCAGGGCTGCCCGCTCGGCAACCTCATCCCGGAGTTCAACGATGCGATGTACCGCGGCGAGCTGCCCCGGGCCGTCGACCTCCTCCACGCGACGAACAACTTCCCGGAGTTCACCGGCCGGGCGTGCCCGGCGCCGTGTGAGAACGCGTGCGTGCTCAGCATCAACCAGCCGGCCGTGACGATCAAACAGGTCGAGGTGACGATCGTCGACGAGGGGTTCGCCGCCGGTCTCATCCAGCCGCAGATCCCCGACCGCATCACCGGTCACACCGTCGCCGTCGTCGGGTCGGGTCCGGCGGGACTCGCCGCGGCCCAGCAGCTCACCCGCGCCGGGCACACCGTCGTCGTCTACGAACGCGACGACCGCCTCGGCGGGCTGCTGCGCTACGGCATCCCCGACTTCAAGCTCGAGAAGCACCACATCGACCGGCGCCTCCACCAGATGCGGGCCGAGGGCACGCGCTTCGAGACCGACGTCGAGATCGGCGTCGACATCACCCTCGAGCAGCTCCAGTCGCGCTTCGACGCCGTCATCGTGTGCACCGGGGCGACCGTGCCCCGGGACATGCCGGTGGCCGGCCGTGAGCTCGACGGCGTCGAGTTCGCGATGGACTTCCTCGTCCCGTCCAACAAGGCGCAGGCCGGCGGGGATCCCACGCCGATCAGTGCCAAGGGCAAGAACGTCATCATCATCGGCGGCGGTGACACGGGAGCCGACTGCCTCGGCACCGCGCTGCGCCAGGAGGCCGCCTCGGTGACGACGCTCGCGATCGGCGCCAAGCCCCCGGCCTCGCGCAGCGAACGCGACCCGTGGCCGACGGTGCCGCGGATCTTCGAGGTCCAGACCTCCCACGAGGAGGGCGGCACCCGGCAGTACCTGGCGTCGACGACGGGCTTCTCCGGCGACGGCGAGGGCGCGGTCGCGGGCATCGAGGTCTCCGAGACGCAGTTCGTCGACGGGCGGCGGATCCCGACCCCGGGCACCGAGCACGTCCTCGACGCGGACCTCGTCCTGCTCGCGCTCGGCTTCTCCGGACCGGAGTCCGAGGCGCTCGGCCTCGACGTCGCCGACACCGGAGCCTTCGTCCGCGACGACAGCTACGCGTCCTCGCAGCCGGGCGTCTACGTCGCCGGTGACGCCGGCCGCGGGCAGTCGCTCATCGTCTGGGCGATCGCCGAGGGACGGGCGGTCGCCGCCGAGGTCGACACGTACCTCACCGGGTCGACGCGGCTTCCGGCACCGGTCCGCCCGCGCGACACCGGATTCACAGTGTAAAATGATCTGTGTCACTATTTGAGAATACGCACAAGGGCGTGCATCGGCTCTCCGGCAGGGAACTCCTGCCGGAGAGGGGTCGATGCGACTCCTGAGGTGCAGGTAGGGTGGAGTGCATGAGGCGAGCAAAGATAGTCGCAACACTGGGTCCGAATCAGAATTCCTACGAAGACATCCGCACACTCGTCGATGAGGGCGTCGACGTCGCCCGATTCAATCTCAGCCACGGGCTGCGGGAAGAGCATGAGGAGAAGTTCGCCTGGGTCCGCCAGGCCGCTCTCGACACCGGACGTGCCGTCGCCGTCCTCCTCGACCTCCAGGGTCCGAAGATCCGGGTCGGCACCTTCGCCAACGGCAAGGAGTACCTCGAGGACGGGGCGACCTTCACGATCACGAGCCGCGACGTGCCCGGCACCGCGGAGATCGTGAGCACGACGCTCAAGACCCTGCCGAACGACGTGTCCGTCGGCGACCCGCTGCTCATCGACGACGGGCGCCTGCGCCTGCGGGCCACCGAGGTCACCGAGACCGACGTCGTCACCGAGGTCGAGATCGGCGGTCCGATCTCCAACCACAAGGGCATCAACCTCCCCGGTGTGCCCGTGTCCGTGCCGGCGCTGTCGGAGAAGGACATCGACGACCTCAAATGGGGTCTGGGCCTCGGCTTCGACTGGGTGGCGCTGTCCTTCGTCCGCAGCCCCGCCGACATCGACGACGTCCACGCCGTGATGGACGAGGTCGGCGTGCGCGCCCCCGTCATCGCGAAGCTCGAGAAGCCGCAGGCCGTCGAGGAGCTCGACGCCGTCATCGACGCCTTCGACGGGATCATGGTCGCCCGCGGCGACCTCGGCGTCGAACTGCCGCTCGAACAGGTGCCGATCGTGCAGAAGCGCGCCGTGGAGATCGCGCGCCAGCAGGCCAAGCCCGTCATCGTCGCCACGCAGATGCTCGAGACGATGATCGAGGCCTCACGGCCCACCCGCGCCGAGGCGAGCGACTGCGCGAACGCGGTCCTCGACGGCGCCGATGCGCTCATGCTCTCCGGGGAGACCTCGGTCGGTGCGCACTGGGTCGAGGCGATCCGGACGATGAGCCGGATCATCTCCTCGACGGAGGAGCACGGGCTCGATCGGATCCGTCCGCTCGGCACCGTCCCCCACACGAAGGGCGGCGCCGTCACGGCTGCCGCCGTGCAGATCGCTGAGCAGCTCGACATCGATCTGCTCTGCACGTTCTCGCAGACCGGTGACTCCGTGCGCCGGATGTCGCGGCTGCGTCCGCGGTGGCCGATCCTCGGCTTCACCCCCGACCCGCAGGTCCGCCACCAGCTCGCGCTGACGTGGGGTGTGCGGCCCTACCTCGTCAAGACCGTCCGCCACACCGACCAGATGGCCCGACAGGTCGACGCGGTGCTGCTCGCCGACGGCACCGCCCGCGAAGGGGACCAGTCGATCCTCGTCGCCGGTTCGCCTCCCGGCATCCCCGGGTCGACGAACGCACTGCGCATCCACACGATGGGCGATGCCGCGAAGGGTGTGACCGCGGCCTACCAGGACTCGAGCGACAGCGACGAGGATCCCCTCGCCGGGTACGGCGTCGTGTCCGAGGCGCCGATCACCCGCGACATCCCGATCGTGCGGACCGCGGAGGGCTGAGCGACTGAGCGCGGGTGCTGAGCACTTGAGGCTCACTTCTGGCAGCAGGCAGGGCCCGACCGGAGATGATCTCCGGTCGGGCCCTGCTGCGTGCGGGACGCTCTGCGGGGCGATCGCTCTGCTCTCAGCCACCGCCCTTCTGGTCGGCCGCCTCGGCGGGGAAACGGTCGTACGAGACGGTGGACCGCCTCGGCGGGGATGCGCTCGTGCGGGACCGCCGACCACCTCGGCGGGGTGCAGTCGTAGAGATCGGTCGACCACCTCGGCGCGGTGCGTGTGTGCGGGACCGCCGGCCACCTCGGCGAGGACGCGGTCGTATGGCAGGGTCGGCCACCTCGGCGCGGATGCGATCCATGTCACTCCGGTTTGCGGAATTCGACGGATTGCTCAACAGTTGTGCAGTGAGTTGAGTTTTCCGCGGGCGCCGCTGTGCCCGTGCCACCGTCGAAAGGAACCATATGAGACTGCCGGCTTGGTCGAAGTCGTTCGGGGTGCAGGTGACGATCGCGCTGATCGCCGGTGTCGTCCTCGGACTCGTCGCCCGTTCGTGGGGTCCTGTGAGCGAGACGCAGGACAACTGGCTGGGGACGACGCTCGAGACCATCGGGTCCTCGTACGTCACTCTGCTCAAGGCGGCTGTCGTGCCGCTCATCATCACCGCGATCATCGCGAGCATCGGCAACCTGCGCAAGGTGACGAACGCCGCGAAGCTCGCCGTGTCGACGCTGCTGTGGTTCGCGCTCACCGCGCTCATCGCCGTGATCATCGGTCTCATCATCGGCGTCGTCATGCAGCCCGGCGCGCACGCGGATGCCGCGTCCCTGCAGGGCGGGGCTCCGTCGAGCGAAGGCAGCTGGATCGGCTTCCTCACCGGGCTCATCCCGGTGAACTTCCTCGGCCTCGAGGTCGCCACGGCTCCCGATGACACGGGCGCGCTGGCCTCGGAGGTCAACTTCAACGTCCTCCAGCTCATCATCGTCTCCGGTGCGCTCGGCATCGCCGCGGTCAAGGTGGGCAAGGCCGCCGAGCCGTTCCTCGAATTCGCCGAGGCGGCCCTCGCCGTCGTCCAGAAGGTCGTCTGGTGGATCGTGCGGATCGCCCCGATCGGCACGCTCGGCCTCATCGGCAACGCCGTGAACTCGTACGGCTGGTCGACGATGGGATCGCTGCTGTGGTTCGTCGTCGCCGTCTACATCGGGCTCGCGATCGTCTTCTTCGTCGTCTACCCGCTGCTCGCCCGCGTCAATGGACTCTCCGTGCGCCAGTACTTCTCGGGTGTGTGGCCGGCGACGCAGATGGGATTCGTCTCCCGCTCCTCGATCGGGACGATGCCGGTGACGCAGAAGGTCGCGACCGACAACTTCGGCGTCCCGCAGGGCTACGCGGCCTTCGCCGTGCCGTTCGGGTCGACGACGAAGATGGACGGCTGCGCGGCCATCTACCCGGCGATCGCCGCGGTGTTCGTCGCTCAGTTCTTCGGGATCGAGCTCGGACCCATCCAGTACCTGCTCATCATCTTCGTCTCCGTCATCGGGTCGGCTGCGACCGCCGGGACGACGGGTGCCACGGTCATGCTCACCCTCACGCTGTCGACGATCGGCCTGCCGCTCGAGGGTGTGGGCCTGCTGCTCGCGATCGAACCGATCGTCGACATGGGCCGCACCGCGCTCAATGTCTCCGGTCAGGCGCTCATCCCGGCGATCGTCGCGAAGCGCCACGGTATCCTCGACGTCGCCCGGTACGACGCGAAGCGCATCGACGGCTACGTGCCGGTGAGCGAGGACGTCGCTGACGGTGGGCGTGCGGACGGTGTCTCGGATGCGGACGGCACCACGGGTGCGACTGGTTCCACGATCGCTGGCCCGACGGTCGCTGGCCCGGCTGCCGAAGGCTCGAACGGCGTCGGCGATGCGCCGAAGTCCGTCGCCGACTCCGGAGCTGCTGCCGAGTCGCGGGCGGAGAGCTCACGCGTCTGAATGCGGGATATCATCCGACCATGACTGAGAATCGGCGGCCGGGCGGGGTGAGCATCATGCTCATGCCCCCGGCCGCCGGTCTGTCTGCGGACACAGTGCTCGATGCCGCCGAGCTCGACGATCTCACCAGGCTGCTCGACGACCTCGTCTCCGGGGGAGCAGCGCTGGGATGGATCGAACCGCCCAGCCGTGAGGAGGTCAGTGCGCTCCTTGAGGACTTGGCCATCGCGACGGCAGAGAATGATGCGCGGGTCGCGCTCGCGCGGTCACAGGGCGCCGTGGTCGGATTCGCGTACTGGACCCGCTACACCAGGCCCACTCTTCGGCGACATGTCGACGTCGAGAAGGTCGCAGTCGGCGCGGCCGTGCAGCGCGCAGGAATCGGGCGATCGCTCATGACGGCGCTCATCAGTGAGGCCCGCGACCTCGGCGTCGAAGTGATGACGCTCGACCTGCGAGGTGACAATGACGCAGCCATACGGCTCTACGAGTCGCTCGGTTTTGTCCGCTACGGTCTCCTCGAAGGTTTCGTCGCCGTCGGCGATGAACGCTACGACACCCACTTCTACGCCCTCGACCTGCGAGGCGAGACCGGCACGGAATGAGCGATCAGCGTGTCGCGGTGAAGGGATTCGCGCGTCGACTGCGCAGAACCGCCAGATATCGGCTACATTGGGACATGTTCCACTTCGCGGGTGTAGTTCATCGGTAGAATGAGACCTTCCCAAGGTCTAGAGGCGGGTTCGACTCCCGTCACCCGCTCTCATCGTCCGGGCCCTTGTTAGCCTTGTGTCTTCCAGGGTCGCAGTGTCGGCCGCGTGCTCTTCGTCAGATTCTCTGAAATCCTCGCTGTCCCCCGGCGGTCCCCGCGCGACTCACGCTCTCTCCGCAGTCCCTGACTCGCTGCACGAATCGCATCTGCGCCACCTCGGAGGCGATTGTGCGCCGCGCCCGTGGTGATTATGAATGCGATATCGCCCTGAACCTGGCGCAGAGTCTCAGGCGCCGCCATCAACCAGGCGCAGAATGCCCAGTGGCCGCCCTGAACTTGCCGCGAAATCTCAGGCGCCGCCTTGAACTTGGCGCGGAATCTCAGACCCGCCATGAACTGGGCGCAGAATGCCAGTGGCCGCCCTGAACCCGGCGCGGAACCACGTGGTGCTGCCAATCGTGACCGTGCAGCTTATTTCCTCGCGCGGTCCGGCCGTGCCGGTGCGTCCTCGTGGCGACCCTGAGCCGCCCCGCAGAGTATGCGCCACTTCGGCGGCGATTGTGCGCCACTCCCACGGTGAAAACGAAGGCAATATCGCCCTGAACTTGGCGCAGAACCTCAGAGACCGCCCTGAACCGGGCGCATAATGCTAGCGGCCGCGCTGAACCCGGCGCGAAATCTCGGGCGCCGCGCTGAACCTGGCGCGGAACCACGCGGTGTTGCCAATCGTGACCGTGCAGCTTCTTTCTTCGCGCGGTCCGGTCGTCCCGGTGCGTCCTCGTGGCGAATCTGAGCCGCCCCGCAGAGTGTGCGCCACCTCCGGGGCGATTGTGCGCCGCGCCCATGGTGATTATGAGCGCGATACCGCCCTGAACCTGGCGCAGAATCCCGGTGGCCGCGCTGAACCTGGCGCAGAATGTCCAGAGTCCGTCCTGAACCGGGCGCAGAATGCCAGTGGCCGCCCTCAACCCGGCGCGAAACACGATTCTGCACGCGCAAGCGCGGTGCTGGGACACCGTGATGCTGGGATTCAGCGCCGTGGTACCGGATGTGGGACTCGAACCCACACGTCTTTCGACAACGCATTTTGAGTGCGCCGCGTCTACCGATTCCGCCAATCCGGCTCGTCGCGAACACCGTTCCCGACATCGACAACTCTACGGCAGGGCGCGCGGCATCGCCCAATCGCCTGGCCCGATGGGTGGCTGTCCTCACAGGAGAAACGACTGATGCGCAGGCATGCCTGGTCTAGACTGGTGCCGTGCTTTCCAACAGCGAACAACCCACCGCAGATGAATCCGTGCCCGTCCGCCGCGTCGTCGTGGCCGAAGACGAGGCCGTGATCCGTCTCGACATCGTCGAAATGCTCCGCGAGGTCGGCTACGACGTCGTCGGTGAAGCCGCGGACGGCGAATCCGCGATCCGGCTGGCCGAAGAGCTGCGCCCCGACCTCGTCGTCATGGACATCAAGATGCCGATCCTCGACGGCATCGCCGCGGCCGAGCGCATCGCCAAGGCCCGCATCGCCCCCGTCGTCCTCCTCACCGCGTTCTCGCAGAAGGAACTCGTCGAGCGCGCCCGCGACGCCGGTGCGATGGCCTACGTCGTCAAGCCCTTCACCTCGGCCGACCTCATCCCGGCCCTCGAGATCGCGCTGTCGCGCCACGCAGAGATCAGCTCGCTCGAATCCGAGATCTCCGACCTCACCGAGCGCTTCGAGACCCGCAAGCTCGTCGAGCGCGCGAAGAGCCTCCTCCAGACCTCGATGGGTCTGAGCGAGCCCGAGGCCTTCCGCTGGATCCAGAAGACCTCGATGGACCGCCGTCTGACGATGCGCGAAGTCGCCGAAACCGTCCTCAAGCAGATCGGCGCGAAGAAGGACTGACACCGTCCCCGGGGCCGCCGCTGAGCGGCGCCGTCCCGGATTCACACTGAGACGACTCGGCCCCGGACGCGGAGAGAACCGCGACCGGGGCCGTCGTGCGTGCGGAGGCGATCAACGCGCCGAGGCGGTCGACCGCCTCGGCGCATCACGATGACGGTGCCCACCCGGCGAGCGCTGCCACCCGGTGAGCGCTGCTCACCCGACCGCCGGGCGAGCTACTGCGCCTTCGAGGCGAGGATCATGTTCGTGATCCGCACGATCGAGAGCAGCCGGCCCTCCTCATCGGTCATCCTCACCTCGTGGGACATGAGCGTGCGGCCGCGGTGGAGCACCTCGGCGCGCCCGGTGACGAGCTCGCCGCGCATCGCCCGCAGATGGGTCGCGTTGAGATCGACGCCGACGACGTTCTTCCCGCCGCTGGTGAGGAACGCATGCATCGACGCGAGCGACTCCGCGAGGACGACGTGACCGCCGCCGTGGAAGAGGCCCATCGGCTGCGTGTTGCCCGCGACCGGGACCGTCGCGCTCATCCAGTCGAAGCTGATGCCGGTGAACGCGATGCCCATCCGGTTGGCCAGGCCGCCGCCGGCGCCCTGGGCATTGAGCTGGTCGAGCATGACCCGCGCCTCGTCCTCGGTCGTCTCTGCTGTCAGCGATACGTGCGGAACCACCATTGATCTCCTTCTCATGTCCGTGATGAACGCTAGGCTAAGGCATGTGAGTCACGCTAACGAATCCCTCCTGCTCATCGATGGTCACTCGCTGGCCTACCGCGCCTTCCACGCCCTCCCGGCGGAGAACTTCTCCACGAGCACCGGCCAGACGACGAACGCGATCTTCGGGTTCATCTCGATGCTCATCAACGTCCTCCGCGACGAATCGCCGAGCCACGTCGCCGTCGCCTTCGACCTCGGCCGGGAGACGTTCCGCCTCGAGGAGTATCCGGAGTACAAGGCGGGGCGGGCGAAGACCCCGCCGGAGTTCCACCCGCAGATCGACCTCATCAAGGACATTGTCACGGCCATGGGCATCCGGGTTGTGACGAAGGAGGGCTTCGAAGCCGACGACGCGCTTGCGACAATGGCGAAGATGGGCACCGAGGCCGGTGCCGCGGTCGAGGTGATGACCGGGGACAAGGACTCGTTCCAGCTCTCGACCGACACCGTGACGATCCTCTATCCCAAGCGCGGGGTCAGCGACCTCGTGCGGATGACGCCCGAGGCGATCGAGGAGAAGTACGGGGTCACCCCCGCCAACTACCGGGGCCTGGCCGCGCTCGTCGGGGAGAAGGCCGACAACCTGCCCGGCGTGCCCGGAGTCGGGGACAAGACCGCTGCGAAATGGCTCACAGCCCACGGCGACCTGCCCGGTGTGCTCGAGCACGCCGACGAGATCGGCGGCAAGGTGGGGGAGAAGCTGCGCGACCACATCCCCGAGGTCGAACGCAACTACCGCCTCAATCGGCTCCTCGACGACCTCGACCTCGGCCTCGACTTCGCCGACCTGAAATGGGGCGAGGGCGACCCGGCCGAGCTCAGCAGCCTCTTCGACCAGCTCGAGTTCCAGGCCCTCGGCAAGCGCCTCGCGGCGATCTTCGGCGACGCCGCGACCCCGGAGGCGGGGGAGTCCGCACCCGCCCGAGAGGTCGAGGTCGCGACGGTCGATGTGCCCGCCCTCCTCGACTCCATCGCCGAGGCGGATGTCCTCGCCCTCGACACCGACGGAACGTACGAACTCGGGCACGGCGATGTGCGGTTCCTCGCGGTCTCCGCGCAGCCGGGGACCGCCTCGGTGGTCGACCTGGGAGAGGCGAGCGACGCCGACCTCAGCGCCCTGGAAGCCGCCCTGCGGAAGGCCGCGCTCATCTTCCACTCCTCGAAGGTGCAGATCAAGGCCCTGCGTTCGGTGGGCATCGACCTCACCGACGTCGCCGGGGACACAGCCCTGGCCGCGTACCTCCTCGTGCCCGATCAGCGCAGCTACGAGCTGCGCGACATCGCCGCCGAGCGCGCCGGCATCGACCTCGCCCCCGCCGAGGCGAAGGACGGTCAGCTCGCCCTCGACCTCGACACCGACGCGACCGCGCGCACCCACGGCGCCAACGCCGCGGCCCTGCTCGAGGTCCACGAGATCCTCGCGACGGCCATCGACGAGGCGAACATGACCCAGGTCTACCGCGACATCGAGCTGCCGCTCGTGCCCGTCCTCGCGGGCATGGAGCTCGCCGGCATCGCCATCGACGAGAAGGGGCTGGCCGAACTCGTCGAGGACTTCACAAAGCAGGCGCAGGCCAGTGCCGAACTCGCGTACGAGGCGATCGGCCACGAGGTCAACCTCGGCTCCCCGAAGCAGCTCCAGACGGTGCTCTTCGACGAACTCGACATGCCGAAGACGAAGCGGACGAAGACGGGGTACACGACCGACGCGGACGCGCTGGCCGAGCTCTTCGTCAAGACCGAGCACCCGTTCCTCCAGCATCTGCTCGCCCACCGCGACGCGACGAAGCTCAAGCAGACCGTCGTCGGCCTCGGCAAGACCGTCGCCGAGGACGGGCGCATCCACACGACGTATCAGCAGACGGTCGCTGCGACCGGGCGCCTGTCCTCGCTCGACCCGAACCTGCAGAACATCCCCGTGCGCACGGAATCGGGTCGACGCATCCGGGAGGTCTTCGTCGCCGACCCGAACGTGCCGGGCGGGCTGCTCCTCACCGCCGACTACTCGCAGATCGAGATGCGGATCATGGCCCATCTGTCCGGGGACGCCGCGCTCATCCAGGCGTTCAAGGACGGCGAGGACCTCCACTCCTACGTCGGCTCGAAGGTCTTCTCCGTCGGCATCGACGAGGTCGATTCCACGATGCGCTCGAAGGTCAAGGCGATGTCGTACGGCCTCGTCTACGGACTCTCCGCATTCGGACTGTCGAAGCAGCTGGCGATCGGCGTCGACGAGGCCCGCGGTCTCATGGACCAGTACTTCGAGCGCTTCGGCGCCGTCAAGGACTACCTCGACGAGATCGTCGAACAGGCCAGGGACAACGGCTTCACCGAGACGATCATGGGCCGCCGGCGCTATCTGCCGGCACTCCACAGCGACCGCCGTCAGCTGCGCGAGATGGCCGAGCGCGCGGCGCTCAACGCCCCGATCCAGGGCTCGGCGGCCGACATCATGAAGATCGCCATGCTCAAGGTCGCCGACCGCCTCGAGGGCTTCCGGTCCCGGATGCTGCTGCAGGTCCACGACGAGATCATCGTCGACCTCCACCCCGAGGAGGCCGACGAGGTCACGGCCATCGTCACCGAGGAGATGGGCTCGGCGTTCGAACTCGACGTCCCGCTCGACGTCAACGTCGGCACCGGCGTCTCCTGGCACGCCGCCGCCCACTGAGGGCGTCTGCGGCGCTCGATCAAGCCGGAGTGCGGATGGTGGCTCGTGCACGACCCGCCATCCGCGCTAACGCATGATCGAGGGGAAGCTGCCGCGTGCACGAGGGGAAATCGCGTCGTGGGCGGGCCGATTCTCGCGCGCACGTGTGATCGACAGAAGAGCGCGACGAGGCGGCCCGGCGTGAACGCGAGGATCCTGCGTGAGCGCGGGATTCCGGTCCGGCGGACCCGACTACACTGCTGGCATGGATGAGCGATTGGTTGAGAATTTCGCCGAGGCTGCTCGCTGGGTCGAGGCGCTCGTCGGCCGCATCGACCCGCGCGCCTGGGACGGACCCGGCCTGGGCGACTGGAGTCTTCGTGCCCTCGTCGGTCACACGAGCAGGTCACTGCTCACCGTTGAGGCCTACCTGGCCGCTCCCGCCGACGAGGTGGCGCTTGAGAGCCCAGAGGCCTACTTCGCCTTCGTCGCCACGCAGACGAGCACTGATCCGGGTGCCGTGTTCGAGCGGGGCGTTGCCGCCGGTGAGGCCCTCGGCAGCGACCTCGGGCGTGCGCTGAGCGAGATCGCCGACCGGGTCATCCCGCTCGTTCAGTCGGCTGAGGACCGCGTCATGACGACTGCCGCCGGCCCCATGCTGCTCAGTGCCTATCTGCCGACGCGGACGTTCGAACTCACCGTGCACGGTCTCGACATCGCCGCAGCTGCCGGAATCACCGCTTCGGCGCCGCGAGGTCCCTTGGTCGAATCGCTCGGTATCGCAGCCCGACTGGCTGTCCACGGAGGCGACGGAGAACGCGTGCTCCTGGCGCTGACGGGCAGAACCGCGCTCGGAGACCGGTTCTCCGTCCTCGACTGACGAGGTCCTCAACCGAGGTTCGCGGCCGCCCCGCTCTCGAACTCGCGGCAACGAGGAAATCGCGTTGGCGCGCTCTCGATCAAGCCGGAGCGCGGATAGCGGCCCGTGCACGGCCCGCCATCCGCGCTAACGCTTGAATGAGGGGAAGCTACGCCGAGACGGCGGTGCGCCGAGGCGGCCGTGCGAGGCACGGGTCAGGCGTCCGGCAGGGTTCAGACCTCGGGCAGGGGTCAGGCCTCGGGAAGGGTCGTCGAGAAGATCACGGTGCCGGGCATGAGGGCACCGCGCAGGGGCGACCAGCCGCCCCACGCCGTCTCGTTGGAGTCGGGCCACTCGGGTTCGGTGACCGCGTCGATCCGGAAGCCGGCGGCCACGAGGAGGCTCACCCAGTCGCCCATCGTCCGGTGGTGCTCGGCGTAGACGGGCTGACCGTCGGCGGCGATCTCGACGTACGGGGTCCGGTCGAAGTACGAGTACTCGACGGTCAGCCCGTTCTCTCCGGGCACGTCGGGGAACATCCAGCGCATCGGATGCGTCGTCGAGAACACCCACTTCCCGCCGGGTCGGACGACGCGGGCCACCTCGGCGAGGACCACCTCGGCGTCCTTGACGAAGGGGAGGGCCCCGTAGGCGGAGAACGCGATGTCGAAGCTGTTCGACGCGAACGGCAGCTGGCGGGCATCGGCGCGGACGAAGGTCGGGGGAGTGGCGTCGGCGCTCAGCGGATTCTCCCGCTGCAGGCGCGAGGCCTGTTCGAGCATGCCCGCGGAGACGTCGATGCCGGTGGCGATCGCCCCCTCTTCGGCGAGCCAGCGGGAGCACTGGCCGGCCCCGCACCCGACTTCGAGGATCTGGCGGCGGGCGACGTCACCGAGGAGATGGACGTCGGATTCGTGAATTCCCTCGGGACACCAGATGAAATCGGAGGCGCCGAGGAAGCTGCCGTGCTCGGCGAGGTAGTCCTCGGCGGAGTTGTCCCAATAGCTGCGATTGGCGCGCACTGACGCCTCTTCGTCGATGGGCAGGTACCCGCCGCTGATGACCTCTGTCGAATAGCTTCCGTCGCTCATGAGTCCTCCGCGGTCGAACGGGCAGATCACCTCGGATTCCGAGGGTGCATTCACGCCCTGAATGATGCTAGTATTGACAACCGTATGTGCGTATGCATACAAGTCCATAATCGTAATCGAGACCGGATGCGATTCCCCACACGCTGTGTCACAGCAGATCAAGGGTATCGGATCCGGGACACAATTCCATCGGAGTCCCTACCTATATGACCACCACCACGCCGGAATCGGTGCAGCCGAAGCAGGTCGCTGTCAATGACATCGGAACCGCTGA
Source organism: Brevibacterium sp. 2SA (assembly GCF_005502845.1). Classification (NCBI taxonomy): domain Bacteria; kingdom Bacillati; phylum Actinomycetota; class Actinomycetes; order Micrococcales; family Brevibacteriaceae; genus Brevibacterium; species Brevibacterium sp. 2SA. The sequence goes on from NZ_SCMW01000001.1 coordinate 136,232, forward strand.
GGACTTCCTCGCCGCCGTCGACGAGACGATCAAGTACTTCAACGATGGCGACATCGTCGAAGGCACCGTCGTCAAGGTCGATCGCGACGAGGTCCTCGTCGACATCGGATACAAGACGGAAGGCGTCGTCCTTTCGCGTGAACTCTCCATCAAGCACGATGTCGATCCCGGCGAAGTCGTCGAGGTCGGGGACCCCATCGAGGCACTCGTTCTCCAGAAGGAGGACAAAGAGGGCCGTCTCATGCTGTCGAAGAAGCGTGCGCAGTACGAGCGCGCCTGGGGCGACATCGAGAAGATCAAGGAAGAGGACGGCGTCGTCACCGGCACCGTCATCGAGGTCGTCAAGGGCGGCCTGATCGTCGACATCGGCCTCCGCGGCTTCCTCCCCGCCTCGCTCGTCGAGATGCGTCGCGTCCGCGACCTCGCCCCTTACATCGGGCAGCAGGTCGAGGCGAAGATCATCGAACTCGACAAGAACCGCAACAACGTCGTCCTCTCGCGCCGCGCCTGGCTCGAGCAGACCCAGTCCGAGGTTCGCCACGACTTCCTCCAGACCCTCCAGAAGGGTCAGGTCCGTCCGGGCGTCGTCTCCTCGATCGTCAACTTCGGTGCCTTCGTCGACCTCGGTGGTGTCGACGGACTCGTGCACGTCTCGGAGCTGTCCTGGAAGCACATCGATCACCCGGGTGAGGTCGTCACCGTCGGTGACGAGGTCACCGTCGAGGTCCTCGACGTCGACATGGACCGTGAGCGCGTCTCGCTCTCGCTCAAGGCGACGCAGGAAGATCCGTGGCAGCACTTCGCCCGGACCCACGTCATCGGCCAGATCGTGCCGGGCAAGGTCACCAAGCTCGTTCCGTTCGGTGCGTTCGTGCGCGTCGAAGACGGCATCGAGGGCCTCGTCCACATCTCCGAGCTCGCCGTGCGCCACGTCGACCTCCCGGAGCAGGTCGTCTCCGTCGACGAGACGATCTACGTCAAGGTCATCGACATCGACCTCGAGCGCCGCCGCATTTCGCTCTCGCTCAAGCAGGCGAACGAAGGCGTCGACCCCGAGGCCGAAGAGTTCCTCGACCCCGCGCTCTACGGCATGCCGCAGGAGTACGACGAGGACGGCAACTACAAGTACCCCGAAGGCTTCGACCCCGAGACCAACGAATGGATCGAGGGCTTCGAGGCACAGCGCGAGATCTGGGAGCAGCAGTACGCCGCCGCCCAGTCCCGCTGGGAAGAGCACAAGAAGCAGGTCGCGAAGGCGATTGCCGCAGACGCCGAGGCCGGCGCCGCGGAATCGGGCTCCGACGCCGCTCCTGCCACCGGGTCCTTCTCCTCCGAGGAGTCGGGCGACGAAGGCACGCTCGCCAGCGACGAAGCACTCGCAGCCCTGCGTGAGAAGCTTGCAGGCAGCTGATATCAGCGCAGTGAAGGGCTCCCGGCCGACAGGCCGGGAGCCCTTTGCATATGCGCGACTGCGACCATGGGCGTGGTACGCCCTCGCCCTCACCCTCGGCAGCATCACCGTCTTCGGCGGGGTCGCCGCCGACCCGGGCGGCACCGTGTCGGCCGGCAACGACGACTCCTCGCTGTTCATCTGGTGGCTCGGCCACGGCGCCGAGGTGCTCGCCGGCCTCCTCGGCTTCGGCGGGGGGCTCGCCGGCACCGGCGACGGCTTCCTCTACACCGAGGCGATGAATGCGCTGGCCGGCGGCGTCAACGGCGCCTGGAACACCTCGCTGACCGGCATCGCCATCCTCCTCGCCCCGCTGACGTGGGTGGCCGGGCCGATCATCGCCTACAACGTCCTCATCCTCAGCCTCCCGGTGCTCAATTCGCTGGCCTGCGCGATCCTCTTCCGCCGGTTCCTGGGCCGCGGACCCGCGTTCGCTGCCGCGGCCGGCGTCGGCTTCTCCTCCTACGTCATCGCGCAGCTCTCAGGCCACCCGAACCTCGCGTTCGCCGTGACCCCGCCGCTCGTCGCCGCCCTCGTTCTCGCGCTTCTGTCCGGTCCGCGCACCGGCCGGCCCGCCGGGCGCCGCTTCTGGCTGCCGAGCATCGGCCTCGGCGTCGTCCTCGGATTCCAGTTCTACGTCTCCACCGAGGTGCTCGCCGGGACCTTCCTCGCGTTCCTCTGCTTCCTGGCCGCCCTCATCGTCGGCGGTCGGTCCCTGCTGTCGCGGGCCGGCTGGCTGCGGCTGGGAACCGGCGGCCTCGTCGGCGCCGGCATCGCCCTGCTCGCGGCCCTGCCGCTGCTGATGACGATGGCCGGGCCCAACGCGCCGTCGGGGGCGATCCGGCCGCACGGCGTGTGGAACACCGACCTCCTCGACCCCATCGTGCCGGGCCTGCCGACGCTCTTCGGCACCGGGGAGTCGCCGCTGCCGCGCGTCATGGACCTCGACGGCGCGGAGATCGGCGCGTACGTCGGCGTCCCCGCGCTCGTGGCCGCGGCCATCATCGTCCTCACCCTCGGACGGCGGGGGAGATGGGTCGTGCCGGTGCGCGTCGCCGCCGTCACCGGCACCCTCGTCTTCCTCCTCTCCCTCGGGTCGCCCGTGCTCTTCGCCGGTCAGCCCCTCCTCGGCGCGGGTCCCTTCGCCCTCGTCGAGGCGATCCCGGTCCTCAACAACATCCTGCCGATGCGCCTCGTCCTCCACTCGACGATCGCGCTCTGGGCGGTCCTCGGCTGCGGACTGCAGTGGGCGCTCGACCGCCGCAGCACCCGGGCGGGCATCGGCATGCTCGCCCTCCTCGCCGTGTCCGCCGTCGTCGTCATGCCCGGCGCCCAGCCGACCCGTGAGGTCTACGTCCCGGACTTCTACAGCGGATCCATCGCCGAGGTGATCCCGGAGGGATCCGTCGTCAAGACCCTCCCGCGCCCCTTGGCGTGGGCCGAACCGCACGCCGACGAGGCGATGGTGTGGCAGTCGGTCGCCGATTTCCGCTACCGGGAGACCGGCGGGTACTTCATCGGGTCGAGCCCGAGCTCGCCGATCATCTATTCGGCCCCCGAGGACGACCTCGATGCCGCGCTGCGGGCGACGATCTTCAACGGCGCCCCGGTGCCGGCGGCCTCGGATCCGGCCGTCACCGCCGGGGTCGAGGGTCTGCGCGCCGACGGCGTCGACTTCGTCGTCCTCGCGCCCGAGGCCCCGCTGACCCCGGGCGGAACCGGCGAGCTCGAAGGCCTCCTCGACGCCGCGCTCGGTGAGCCCGTGTTCTCCGGCGAAGGCGTCGTCGTCTACCGGGTGGGCCCGTGAGGCGTTTCGCTAAGCTGGCCCCATGCTGAGAATCGGACTCACCGGGGGAATCGGCGCGGGCAAGTCGACGGTGGCGGACCTCCTCGCCGCCCACGGCGCGGAGATCATCGACGCCGACGCCATCGCCCGGGAGGTCGTCGCCCCCGGGGAACCGCTCCTCGACGTCCTCGCCGGCGAGTTCGGGCCCGCGATCCTCGCCGCCGACGGCAGCCTCGACCGGGCCCGGCTGGCCGCCGTCGCCTTCGCCGACGCGGAGTCGACGAAGCGCCTCGGCGAGCTCATGCACCCGGTCATCCGGGACCGCACCGCCGCCCGCTTCGCCGCCTCCGACGCCGAGGTGGTCGTCCACGACGTGCCCCTCCTCGTCGAGAACCACATGGAGGTGGGCTACCACCTCACGCTGCTCGTCGACGTCCCCGCCGCGGTGCGCCTGGCCCGGCTCGTCGAGACCCGGGGGATGGACCGGGCCGATGCCGAGTCCCGCATCGCCCGGCAGACCACGGACGAGGCGCGCCGCGCCGCATGCGACGTCCTCATCGACAACACGGGAACGATCGCCGAGACCGCAGCGGTCGTCGACGCGCTGTGGACGCAGCGACTCGAGCCGTTCGCGGAGAACCTCGCCGCCGGACGGCCGGCCGCCCGTGCCGAGGCGAGCCGCCGGCGGCACGCTGTCGGCGCGGATGAGCATCGGGCCGGCGACGCGGACCGACTCGTGGCCAAGCTGCGTCACGGCACGGGGGAGGCCCACCCGATCTCCGCGCGTGAGACGCCGCCCGGTGCCCCGCTCTCCCTCGTCCTCGACGCCGGGGACGGCCCGACCGCCGAGGCGCTCTCCCCGCAGCTGACCGCGCTCGGATTCCCGCCGGCTGAATCCGCGGGCGACATCGGCCGGCGGGCGAGTGCCGACCCCGGCCAGCCCGCGGATCTCCTCGTCGAGGCAACGGAGTGACCGCGCCCTGCCAGGCGGGCGCCCACCGCCCGACGCGGTCGCTGCGCGGAGGCGCTCAGTGCCGTGTCAGGGCCGAGGTCTAGGCTGGAGGCATGAGCGAAACCCGTCCCCTGCCCGCGATCGGGCACCGCCCGGACGTCACCCGCACGGTGGCGCCGTTCGAGGTCGTCTCCGAATACTCCCCGTCGGGCGATCAGCCCACCGCCATCCACGACATCTCCGACCGCCTCGAGTCGGGAGAGCGCGACATCGTCCTCCTCGGCGCGACCGGCACCGGCAAGTCGGCGACCACGGCGTGGCTCATCGAACAGGTGCAGCGTCCGACGCTCATCATGGCGCCGAACAAGACGCTCGCCGCGCAGCTGGCCAACGAATTCCGTCAGCTGCTGCCGAACAACGCCGTCGAGTACTTCGTCTCCTACTACGACTACTACCAGCCCGAGGCGTACGTCCCGCAGACGGACACATTCATCGAGAAGGACTCGTCGATCAACGACGAGGTCGAGCGGCTCCGGCACTCCGCGACGAATTCGCTGTTGACCAGACGCGATGTCGTCGTCGTCTCGACCGTCTCCTGCATCTACGGCCTCGGCACGCCCGAGGAGTACGTCGACCGGATGGTCACCCTCCACAAGGGGCAGGAGTACGACCGCGACGAACTCCTCAAGCGCTTCGTGTCGATGCAGTACTCGCGCAACGACATGGCGTTCACCCGCGGCACCTTCCGGGTGCGGGGCGACACGGTCGAGATCATCCCGCAGTACGAGGAGCTCGCCCTGCGCATCGAGTTCTTCGGCGACGAGATCGAGTCCCTCCAGACCCTCCACCCGCTCACCGGAGAGATCGTCCGCGACGAGGACACGATCCACGTCTTCCCCGCCTCCCACTACGTCGCCGGGGAGAACCGGATGGGGCGGGCGATCAGCGAGATCGAGGACGAGCTGCAGTCGCGGTTGAGCGAATTCGAGGCGCAGAACAAGCTCCTCGAGGCCCAGCGCCTGAAGATGCGCACGAGCTACGATCTCGAGATGATGGAGTCGATGGGCTTCACCTCGGGCATCGAGAACTACTCCCGGCACATCGACGGACGCCCTGCGGGGTCGGCCCCGAACTGCCTGCTCGACTACTTCCCCGAGGACTTCCTCCTCGTCATCGACGAGTCCCACGTCACCGTGCCGCAGATCGGCGGCATGTACGAAGGCGACATGTCCCGCAAGCGCACCCTCGTCGAACACGGCTTCCGCCTGCCGAGCGCGATGGACAACCGGCCGCTGAAGTTCGACGAGTTCCGCGAGCGCGTCGGACAGACCGTCTACCTGTCGGCGACCCCCGGCGACTTCGAACTCGAACGGTCGGAGGGCACCGTCCAGCAGATCATCCGCCCGACCGGTCTCGTCGACCCCGAGGTCGTCGTCAAGCCGACGAAGGGCCAGATCGACGACCTCCTCGATGAGATCAGGACGCGGGTCGAGAGGAACGAGCGCGTCCTCGTCACGACCCTGACGAAAAAGATGGCCGAGGACCTCACCGACTACCTCCTCGAGCACGAGATCCGCGTCCAGTACCTCCACTCGGACGTCGACACGCTGCGCCGCGTCGAACTGCTCACCGAGCTGCGAGCCGGAGAGTTCGACGTCCTCGTCGGCATCAACCTGCTCCGTGAGGGCCTCGACCTGCCGGAGGTCTCACTCGTGGCGATCCTCGACGCCGACAAGGAGGGCTTCCTGCGCTCGGCGACCTCGCTCATCCAGACGATCGGACGCGCGGCCCGCAACGTCCACGGCGAAGTCCACATGTACGCCGACACGATCACCCGGTCGATGCAGGAGGCGATCGACGAGACGAATCGCCGTCGCGAGATCCAGATCGCCTACAACGAGGAACACGGCATCGACCCGGCGCCGCTGGTCAAGAAGATCGTCGACATCACCGAGCGCCTGCAGCGCGAGGACGCCGACACGCGCGAACTCCTCACCGAATTCGACTACGGCAAGGGCAAGCGCGGCTACAACTCGACGCTCACCGACGAACAGCGGCAGGCCGCTTCGAGCGGCGGCGGCTCGCTGCGGCCCCCGGCCGCCGATCTCACCGAGCTCATCGAGTCCCTGACGACGCAGATGCATGCGGCTGCCGCGGAACTCCAGTTCGAACTCGCCGCGCGGCTGCGCGATGAGCTCTCCGACCTCAAGAAGGAGCTGCGGGCGATGAAGGAGGTCGGCCACGCGTGAATCGGCTCCCGCAGTCTCCGCGCGCTCGGCGGAGCCGGCGGCAAAGCAGCAGGCGGGCTTGACGGGAATCCCGTCCGCGTCCTGAGAGGCGGATGCGCACAATCGCGGCAACCCGACTATACTGGTGAGGCTGGCGAAAGGGAGTATCCCGTCCATCCGTGCTCGTCACCACGACCCGTCCGCGGGTCCGGGCACGGAGCGCACGCCGCCGCAGGCCCGCCTGCCGCACCGCGACCATCCGCGGTCGGCCGACGATTCCGCGGTCACAGCGTGGGAGAGACTTTCGACACGGGTACAGTCCGTCATCACGAAAGGCCCCAATTGGATACCCTGTCCTCCACCCTCGCCGCCGGCGGCAATGCCGCCGCATCGACAGGAGCAGTCATTCCCGGCTGGTTCATGATCACCTCCGGGATCGTCGTCGTCGCGATCCTCATCTTCGACCTCCTCCTCGTCATCAAGCGCCCCCACGTCCCCTCGATGCGCGAAGCCGGCATCTGGGTCGCGTTCTACGTCGCCCTCGCCCTCGCCTTCGCCGGTTCGCTCTTCTGGATCGGCGACGCCCAGCACGGGAGTGAGTTCCTCACCGGCTGGCTGCTCGAGTACTCCCTGAGCATCGACAACCTCTTCGTCTTCATCATCATCATGGCCAGCTTCCAGGTGCCCCGGAAGTACCAGCAGGAAGTCCTCATGGTGGGCATCATCATCGCCATCATCTTCCGCGGCATCTTCATCCTCGCGGGAGCGGCGATCATCAGCGCGTTCGTCGAGGTGTTCTTCATCTTCGGCCTCTTCCTCCTCTTCGTCGCCTACCGGCAGGCCTTCAGCAGCGACGACGAAGGCGACGGCGAGAACGCGCTCATCCGCTTCCTCCGCAAGCGGATCAACGTCGTCGACGAGTACCACGGCAACAAGCTGCGCGTCGACATCGACGGCAAGAAGTACTGGACGCCCATGTTCATCGTCTTCCTCGCGATCGGCTCGACGGACGTCATGTTCGCCCTCGACTCGATTCCGGCGATCTTCGGTGTCACCCAGAACGCGTTCCTCGTCTTCACCGCCAACGTCTTCGCGCTCATGGGACTGCGCCAGCTCTACTTCCTCCTCGGCGGACTCGTCGACAAGCTCGTCTACCTCCACTACGGAATCGCGGCCATCCTCGCGTTCATCGGCGTCAAGCTCTTCCTCCACGCCCTCCACGAAACGGACGTCTCATGGCTGTCGTGGGGCAACTCCGTGCCCGAGGTCCCGACCTGGCTGTCCCTGACCTTCATCGTCGTCGCCATGGCAGTGGCGACACTCGCCTCGCTGTGGAAGATGAAGCGCGAGGGCAGGTCGTTCCGCGACGCCGGGACGACCGAAACGGAAGCCAAGCAGGACTGAGCCCGCGTTCCTGCAGGCGGCATGCGCCGCCTGCAGGGACAGCGGAGACAGCAGTGCGCGGGTGCCCCCGTCAGCGGGGGCACCCGCGCACTGCGTCGTCGGGACCGGAGTGTCGGAGACCGGAGAGCCCGGACCGGAGAGTCCGGGACCGGTGAGTCGGGGACCGGCTCAGTCCTCGGCGAACGCCCCGAACATCGGATTCCACTCACGGATCCGGGTCTCGGCGATGACACCGAGGTCGTGGTACGGGTCGCCGGTGAGCATCTCGCGGGCGGCATCCTGGTCGGCGGCGCTGACAAGCAGCAGGCCGCCGGGCTGCTCGTCGTCGGTGAACGGGCCGGAGGCGAGCATGGCACCGGACGCGTTCTGCGCGGCCTGCCACTGGCGGTGTGCGGGCCTGTGCGCGAGACGCGTCTCGGTGTCGGGGCCATAGACGTAGGTGACGGCGAAAACCGGCATCTGCCACTCCTTGAGGGATTCGAGGTCAATAGGATGGACATCAGTCTAGAGCGAAAGGTCAGTGCACAGTGGTGACGAGGCTGCAGGAGATACCGGCGGAGTTCGCCGACGAGGACACGATCTTCGAGGCGTTCGCCGAGTACTGCCGCGAACTGGGGATCGAACCCTACCCGGCGCAGGAGGAGGCGATGCTCGCGATCCTCTCCGGGGACAACACGATCGTCGCCACCCCGACGGGTTCGGGGAAGTCCCTCGTCGCGCTCTTCGCGCTCTACTGCTCGTTCACCCGCGGCATCCGGGCGTACTACACCGCACCGCTCAAAGCCCTCGTCAGTGAGAAGTTCTTCTCCCTCATCGACGCGTTCGGGCCCGAGAACGTCGGCATGATCACCGGCGACTCGACGGTCAACGGCGATGCGCCCGTCATCTGCGCGACCGCGGAGATCCTCGCCAACCAGGCCCTGCGCGAAGGCGGACTCCTCGACGTCGGCATGGTCGTCATGGACGAGTTCCACTACTTCGCCGACCCCACCCGCGGGTGGGCCTGGCAGGTTCCGCTCCTCGAACTCCCGCAGGCGCAGATGGTGCTCATGTCGGCCACGCTCGGGGAGACGGCGGAGATCCGGGCGACGATGACGGAGACGACGGGACGCGACTCCGCCCTCGTCACCTCGGCGTCGCGTCCCGTGCCGCTCGAATACGAGTACTCGACCGAACCGCTCTCCGACACCCTGCGCGCTCTCGTCCGCCACGACCGGGCACCCGTCTACGTCGTCTCGTACTCCCAGGCCGGGGCGATCGACCTCGCCACGGGCCTGCTCTCGGTCGATCTCGCGAGCAAGGAGCAGAAGGCGAGGATCGCCGAGGAGATCAGGGGATTCACGTTCTCGAAGGGATTCGGCCAGACGCTGCGCCGCCTCCTCCTCCACGGCGTCGGCGTCCACCATGCCGGGATGCTCCCGAAGTACCGCCGCCTCGTCGAGCAGCTCGCCCTCAAGGGCGTCCTCCTCGTCATCTCCGGCACCGACACCCTCGGGGTCGGCATCAACGTGCCCATCCGCACCGTGCTCCTGACCGGACTGACGAAGTTCGACGGGCGGCGGATGCGCAAGCTCAGCGTCCGCGAGTTCCAGCAGCTCGCCGGCCGGGCCGGTCGCGCCGGCTTCGACACCCGCGGGTTCGTCGTCGCCCAGGCCCCCGAGCACGTCATCGAGAACCTCCGCGCCGAGGCGAAGGCCGCCGGCGACGAGAAGAAGCGGAAGAAGGTGAAGAAGAAGTCCGCCCCCGCCGGATTCGTCGGGTGGTCCGAGGAGACCTTCGCCAAGCTCATCGAGTCCGCGCCCGAGTCCCTGCGGTCGCGGATGCGCATCGACCATTCGATGATCCTCAACCTCATCGCCCGCCCCGGATCCGATGTCGCGACGATCAGCCGGTTCATCGACGGGACGCACGAAAGCCGCGAACGCCACCTCGACCTCAAGCTCACGGCGCTGAAGATCGGCCGCTCCCTCCTCGATGCCGGACTCATCGAGCGGCGCGGGACCGAACTCGTGCCGACGGAGGACCTCGGCCCCCAGTTCGCCCTCAACCAGCCGCTCGCCCCGTTCGTCCTCGCCGGACTCGACCTCCTCGACCCCGATTCCCCGACGTGGGCGCTCGACGTCGTCTCCCTCGTCGAGGCGACGACCCCCGTGCCCTTCGCGATCCTCAAGGGCCAGCTCGACCGGATCAAGCGGGAGACGCTGGCCGAACTCAAATCCGAGGGCCTCGACTACCCGGAGCGGATGGCCATCCTCGACGAGGTGACCGGACCGAAGCCGTTGGCCGAGATCCTCGAACCCGCGTTCGACCACTTCCTCCTCTCCCACCCGTGGCTGCGGGCCGGCGACTTCGAGCCGAAGTCGATCGTGCGCGACATGGTCGAACAGGCGATGGGCTTCACCCAGTTCGTCGGCTACTACGGTCTCGCCCGCGCCGAAGGCAGCCTCCTGCGCTACCTCACCGACGTCTACCGGGCGCTGACCCACAATGTCCCGGCCGATCGGCGCGGGGAGGAGCTCCAGGACATCATCGAATGGCTCGGGGAGACGGTGGCCCGCACCGATTCCTCCCTCCTCGACGAATGGCGCACCCTCCAGGGGCTGAGCCCCACGGACTTCGGCGACGAGGAGCTTCCCGACCTCGACCGCGCGTTCTCGGCGAACACGAAGCTCTTCACCGCTGAGATCCGCAATGCGATGTTCCATCGCGTGCTGCTGGCCGAACGCGCGGACTACGCCGAACTCGGCCGCCTCGACGGGGAGTCCGGGTTCGACGAGAAGGCCTGGGAGACCGCGATCGAGGACTTCTACGACGAATACGGGGACCTGCTCGTCGACCAGACCGCCCGGGGACGGGAATATATCGACATCGTTCCCGGTTCGACCACCTGGGGTGTGCGCCAGATCCTCGCCGATCCCGACGGCAACCGCGACTGGGCGATCGATGCCGAGGTCGACGTCGCCGCGAGCGATGAGACCGGGGACATCGTCGTGCGCATCCTCGCCGTCGGAGAGATCGCCGACAGCCATGTCAGGGCCGAGTGAGACACTCCTCGCAGGCGTCGCCTCCTCCCGCCGCGACCGTCATGTCAGGACCGAGTAATACAGTGGACAGGTGATGAAAACGAACAGTGCGAACAGCGCGCAGAACCCCTCCGGCGTGTCCCATCTCGACACGCTGTGGGTCAAGGGCGCCCGCGCGCACAACCTCAAGAACGTCGAGATCGCGCTGCCGCGCGACTCCATGGTCGTCTTCACCGGACTCTCGGGGTCGGGCAAGTCGTCGCTGGCGTTCGACACGATCTTCGCCGAGGGCCAGCGCCGGTACGTCGAATCCCTGTCGTCGTACGCCCGGATGTTCCTCGGCCAGATGGACAAACCCGACGTCGACTTCATCGAAGGACTCTCCCCGGCGGTGTCGATCGATCAGAAGTCGACGTCGCGCAACCCGCGGTCGACGGTCGGCACGATCACCGAGGTCTACGACTTCCTCCGCCTCCTCTGGGCGCGCATCGGCGTGCCGCACTGTCCGATCTGCGGAGAGGTCATCACGAAGCAGACCCCGCAGCAGATCGTCGATCAGCTCCTCGAGCTGCCGGAGCGGACGAAGTTCCTCGTCCTCGCGCCCGTCGTGCGCCTGCGCAAGGGCGAATTCGTCGACCTCTTCACCGACCTGCAGGCCAAGGGCTTCTCCCGTGCCATCGTCGACGGTGAGCAGATCAGCCTGAGCGACCCGCCGACCCTGGACAAGAAGTACAAGCACACGATCTCCGTCGTCGTTGATCGCCTCGTCGCGAAGCCGGGCATGCGTCCGCGTCTCACCGACTCGGTCGAGACCGCTCTGGGACTCGCCGACGGCCGCATCGACGTCGACCTCGTCGACGAAGGTGTGACCCGCACGTTCTCCGAGCACATGTCGTGCCCGAACGAGCATCCGCTGACGATCGACGAGATCGAACCGCGGACGTTCTCCTTCAACTCGCCCTTCGGCGCGTGCCCGACGTGCGACGGCATCGGCACCCGGCTCCAGGTCGATGAGAGCCTCGTCGTCCCCGATGAGGACCTCAGCCTCGGCGCCGGCGCGATCGCCCCGTGGTCGGGCGGCAAGCAGGTGTCGAAGTACTTCAACCGCCTGCTCACCGGGCTCGGCAACGAGCTCGGCTTCACGCTCAAGACCCCGTGGAAGGATCTCACGAGCGCACAGCGCACCGCGATCCTCACCGGCAAGGACTACGAGGTCCACGTCAAGTACCGCAACCGCTTCGGCCGGGAGCGGACGTACTCGACGGGCTTCGAGGGCGTCTTCCAGTACATCCAGCGCAAACACGACGAGACCGAGTCCGACTGGTCGCGTGAGCGCTACGAGTCGTACATGCGCGAGATCCCGTGCGCCTCGTGCAACGGCACCCGGCTCAAGCCCGAGGCCCTCGCCGTCAAGGTCGGTGACCGATCGATCGCCGAGGTGGCCGAGCTCGCTCTCGACGAGGCGGCCGGCTTCCTCTCCGGACTTGAGCTCAGCGGACGTGACGCCGCCGTGGCCTCGCAGGTGATGAAGGAGATCAACGCCCGGCTCGGCTTCCTCCTCGACGTCGGCCTCGAATACCTCAGTCTCAACCGCGCCGCCGGGACGCTCTCCGGCGGTGAGGCCCAGCGCATCCGCCTGGCCACGCAGATCGGCTCGGGCCTCGTCGGCGTCCTCTACGTCCTCGACGAGCCGTCGATCGGCCTCCACCAGCGGGACAACCGCCGTCTCATCGACACGCTCATCAAGCTCAAGGACCTCGGCAACACCCTCATCGTCGTCGAACACGACGAGGACACGATCGGCGCGGCCGACTGGATCGTCGACATCGGCCCCGGCGCCGGCGAACACGGGGGAGAGGTCATCTACTCCGGTCCGGTCCCCGGGCTCAAAGACGCCGAGCGGTCGATCACCGGCGCCTACCTCGACGGGCGCAAGTCGATTGCGATCCCCACCGTGCGCAGGCCGATCGACCCCGAACGGATGGTCACCGTCGAGAAGGCGAGCGAGAACAACCTCCGCGACCTCACCGTCTCCTTCCCGCTCGGCGTCCTCACCGCGGTCACCGGGGTGTCCGGGTCCGGCAAGTCGACGCTCGTCAACGAGATCCTCTACACGCAGATGGCGAACGTCCTCAACGGCGCGTCCCGCGTGCCCGGTCGGCACAAGCGGGTGACGGGGCTGGAGAACCTCGACAAGGTCGTCCACGTCGACCAGTCGCCGATCGGCCGCACCCCGCGGTCGAATCCGGCGACGTACACCGGAGTCTTCGACCACATCCGCAGGCTCTTCGCCGAGACCGAGTCCGCGAAGGTCCGCGGCTACCAGCCGGGCCGCTTCTCCTTCAACGTCAAGGGCGGACGCTGTGAGAACTGCAGCGGTGACGGCACGATCAAGATCGAGATGAACTTCCTCCCCGACGTCTACGTCCCGTGCGAGGTGTGCGGGGGAGCCCGGTACAACCGGGAGACGCTCGAGGTGACGTTCAAGGGCAAGACGATCGCCGAGGTGCTCGACATGCCGATCGAGGAGGCCGCGGAGTTCTTCGCTGCGATCCCCGCGATCTCCCGGCACCTGTCGACCCTCGTCGACGTCGGACTCGGCTACGTCCGGCTCGGTCAGCCCGCGACGACGCTCTCCGGCGGTGAGGCGCAGCGCGTCAAGCTCGCCGCCGAACTCCAGAAGCGCTCCCGCGGTCGCACCGTCTACGTCCTCGACGAGCCGACGACCGGTCTCCACTTCGAGGACATCTCGAAGCTCCTCCACGTCCTCCAGGGGCTCGTGGAGAAGGGGAACTCCGTGATCGTCATCGAGCACAACCTCGATGTCATCGCGAACTCCGACTACGTCATCGACCTCGGCCCCGAGGGTGGTCGCGGCGGCGGTCAGGTCGTCGCCGAAGGCACCCCGGAGGAGGTCGCGAAGAACCCCGCCAACCACACCGGGCGCTTCCTCGCCGAGATGCTCGATGCCTGATCCCGCGAGCTACCGTCCGGCCACCGGCAGCATTCCCACCTCGGCCGGGGTCTACAAGTTCCGTGACCCCGACCGGCGGGTGATCTACGTCGGCAAGGCGAAGAACCTGCGGAACCGGCTCAACTCGTACTTCGCCAACCCCGCGCAGCTGCACCCGCGGACCTCGACGATGGTCCACACCGCCGCCTCGGTGGAATGGACCGTCGTCGACACCGAGGTCGAGGCGCTCCAGCTCGAGTGGACGTGGATCAACGAATTCAATCCGCGGTTCAACGTCATGTTCCGCGACGACAAGTCCTACCCGTATCTGGCGATCACGATGAACGATGAGGTGCCCCGGGCGTTCATCACCCGCGGCAAACGGCGCCGGGGCGTGAAGTACTTCGGTCCGTTCGCCCAGGTGTGGGCGATCAGGGACACTCTCGATCTCCTCCTCAAGGCGTTCCCCATGCGCACGTGCACCCCGGGGGTGTACCGCCGTGCCGAACGCAGAGGTCGACCGTGCCTGCTCGGGTACATCGACAAATGCGCTGCCCCGTGCGTCGGCGCGATCAGCATCGACGAGCATCGGGACCTCGCTCGCAGCGTCGTCGACTTCATGTCCGGCAATACGGGACGCTTCATCAGCGAGCGGAAGAAGGAGATGGCGGCCGCAGCCGCCGACCTCGACTACGAACAGGCGGCGCGGCTGCGCGACGAGCTCACCGCACTGCAGAAGGTCCTCGACAAGTCCGCCGTCGTCCTCTCCGTGTCCGCCGACTGCGATGTCTTCGCCCTCGTCACCGAGGAGCTCGAAGCCTCCGTCCAGGTCTTCCACGTCCGCGGCGGGCGCATCCGCGGGCAGCGCGGGTGGATCATCGAACGCTCCGACGACCACACTCCGGCCGAGCTGACCACCGACTACCTCCGGCAGGCGTACACGGGTCTCGACGCCGACGCGATCCCCAAGGAGATCCTCGTCGACACCGTGCCCGCCGACCTCGACTCGCTCGAAGCCTGGCTGAGCGAACAGCGCGGAGCCAAGGTCACCGTCCGGGTGCCCGAACGCGGCGAGAAGAAGGCCGTGCTCGAGACGGTGACGAAGAACGCGAAGGAGGCGCTCGTCCAGCACAAGCTCAAGCGCTCCTCCGACCTGACGACCCGCAGCACCGCGCTCAAGGAGATCCAGGAGCACCTCGACCTGCCCGAGGCGCCGCTGCGCATCGAGTGCATCGACATCTCCCACACGCAGGGCTCGAACGTCGTCGCGAGCCTCGTCGTCTTCGAGGACGGCCTGGCGAAGAAGCGCGACTACCGGCACTTCGCGATCCATGGTGAGGCGGCGACCGACGACACCGCCTCGATGTACGACGTCGTCTCCCGGCGCTTCAGCCGCTACCTCGAGCAGATGGCGTCCGACGAACCCGACGACCGCTTCGGGTACCGCCCCAGTCTCCTCGTCGTCGACGGCGCCGGACCCCAGGTCGCCGCGGCGACCCGGGCGCTGCACGACCTCGGCATCGTCGACATCTCCGTCGTCGGCCTCGCCAAGCGCCTCGAGGAGGTCTGGGTCCCCGACGACCCGTTCCCCGTCATCCTCCCGCGCAACTCCGAGGGACTCTTCCTCATGCAGCGCCTGCGGGATGAGGCGCACCGCTTCGCGATCACCTACCACCGGTCGAAGCGGGCGAAGGCGATGACGAGCTCCGTCCTCGACGAGATCCCCGGCCTCGGCGAGGCGAAGCGGACGGCGCTGCTCAAGCACTTCGGCTCGGTGAAGCGGACGCGGGCGGCCAGCGTCGAGCAGCTCTGCGAGGTCAAGGGGATCGGACCGGCCCTGGCGGAGAAGATCGCCGCGGCCCTGCAGACGGACTGAGCCCCAGCACGCCGAGCCCCAGCACCCCGAGCCCCAGCACCCCGAGCTGAACGGGCACTGAGATCGACGCCCCGTGGGCGTGCTCTACAGTAGTGTTCGATATGAGCGACCGTGCGCGGTCGCTCGGAGCCGGGGACACGAGGAGGACGCATGACCACACAGGCCGACGACCACCCCATCGAGGTCGTCCTCGTCACCGGCATGTCCGGGGCCGGGCGGACCACCGTGGCCAACGTCCTCGAAGACCTCGACTGGTACGTCGTCGACAACCTGCCGCCGCAGATGATGCGCACCCTCGTCGAACTCGTCGCCCGCGCCGACGGCGCCGTGCCGAAGATCGCGATCGTCACCGACTCGAAGGGCCGGGCGAAGTACACGGAGCTCGAGGACACGATCTCCGACTTCCTCGACCAGGGGCTGTCGCTGCGCATCCTCTACCTCGACGCCGCCGACGAGGTCCTCGTCCGCCGTTTCGAATCCACCCGCCGGCCGCACCCGCTGCAGGGGGAGGGGACCCTCCTCGAGGGGATCGAAGCCGAACGTGAGGCCCTCGAATCCCTCAAGCACCGTGCCGACATCATCATCGACACCTCCGACCTCAACGTCCACCAGCTCGGCGCCGAGGTGCGCAAGCGCTTCAGCGCCGACGACGCCCCGCCGCTGCGGCTGACGGTGATGAGCTTCGGCTTCAAGTACGGCCTGCCCAAGGACGCCGACAACGTCGCCGACGTGCGCTTCCTGCCCAATCCGTACTGGATTCCCCATCTGCGCGGACACAACGGGCTCGACTCCGATGTCGCCGACTACGTGCTCGGACAGAACGGCGCCGAGGAGTTCATCGAACGCTACACCGCCACCCTCGACACGATCGCGCAGGGCTACCTCCGGGAGGGCCGCGGCTACGCCCTCATCGGCATCGGCTGCACCGGCGGCAAGCATCGGTCGGTGGCGATCAGCGAACGCATCGCGAAGGGCCTGGCCGCCCGCACCGGCATTCCCGTCACCGTGCGCCATCGCGACCTGGGGAGGGAATGACATGGAGACCGAGGATCTCCCGCAGATCACCCCGGCCGTCATCAACAAGGGTCCGAAGATCGTGTCCTTCGGCGGCGGTCACGGTCTCTACGCCGCGCTGCGCGCGTTCCGGCTGCTCACCGAATCGCTCACGGCCGTCGTCACCGTCGCCGATGACGGCGGCTCCTCCGGTCGGCTGCGCGACGAGCTCGGCGGGCTGCCGCCCGGGGACCTGCGCATGGCTCTGGCCGCGCTCTGCGACGACGGGAACTGGGGCAAGACGTGGCGCGACGTCATCCAGCACCGCTTCGAATCGAGCGGGGAGCTCAACGGCCACGCCGTCGGCAACCTCCTCATCGCCGCCCTCTGGCAGATCCACGGCGACCACGTGGCAGGCCTCGACTGGATGGCGAAGCTGCTGCGCGCCCACGGCCGCGTGCTGCCGATGTCCTCGGTGCCGCTGACGATCGAAGCCGACGTCCAGTTCCCCGGTTCGTTCCAGGTTGTGCGCGGACAGTCGGTGCTCGCCTCGACCCGCGGTCATGTCGAATCCGTCCGCCTCGACCCCGCGGATCCGCCGGCCCGTTATGAGACCGTCGAAGCCGTCGCCGAGGCGGAGGTCCTCAACCTCGGTCCCGGCTCGTGGTACACCTCGGTGATGCCGCACCTGCTCGTGCCCTCCCTCGCCGATGCGATCGTGCGGTCGAACGCGGTGAAATCCCTCACGCTCAACCTCTCGTCCTCGGACGGGGAGACGAGGGACCTCAGCCTCGGTCAGCACCTCATGTCGCTGCACCGCCACGCGCCCGCCCTCACCCTCGACTACGTGCTCGTCGACGAGGCGTCCGTGGTCGCCGAACCGGAGCTCGAGCACCATGCGCGGGAGATGTTCGACGCCAAACTCCGCGTGCATCCGCTCAGCTCCCGGCGGGCAGGGCAGCATGACAGCCTCAAGCTCGCAGCATGTTACCGTGACATGTTGGTTGACGCCGGGATCGACGTCGACGAGCAGTGGTAGGACCGATCCGTGCAGGAGGACGAACAATGGCATTGACCGCTCAGGTCAAGGATGAGCTGGCGAGGGTGAAGATCACCCGCACCTCGGCTCGGAAGGCCGAAGTGTCCTCGATCTTCCGCTTCTCCTCCGCCCTCCACCTCGTCAACGGCTCGATCGTGCTCGAAGCCGAACTCGACACCGCGCAGGCCGCGAAGCGTCTGCGCAGCGAGATCAAGGATCTCTACGGCCAGTTCGCCGACATCGTCGTCATCAACGCCGCCGGCATCCGCCGCTCCAACCGCTACCTGCTGCGCGTCACCCGCGACGGCGGGGCGTTGGCCCGCCAGACCGGGCTCGTCGACAACCGCGGCCGACCCGTGCGCGGTCTGCCCTCGGCGATCGTCAACGGCTCCGTCGCCGATGCCGAGGCCGCCTGGCGCGGGGCCTTCCTCTCCCACGGCTCACTCACCGAACCCGGCCGCTCCTCCGCCCTCGAGGTCACGTGCCCCGGCCCCGAGGCGGCACTCGCACTCGTCGGAGCCGCTCGGCGGCTGGGCCTGAGCGCGAAGGCCCGCGAGGTCCGCGGCGTCGACCGCGTCGTCATCCGCGACGGCGACGACATCGCCGCTCTGCTCACGCGCATGGGCTCTCACAACGCGGTCCTCGTGTGGGAGGAGCGGCGGATGCGCCGCGAGGTCAGGGCGACGGCCAACCGACTCGCGAACTTCGACGACGCCAATCTGCGCCGCTCCGCCCGGGCCGCCGTGGCGGCAGGCGCTCGCGTCGAACGGGCGCTGGAGATCCTCGGCGAGGACGTGCCCGAACACCTCCGCTACGCCGGGCAGCTGCGCGTCACCCACAAACAGGCCTCCCTCGAGGAGCTCGGACAGCTCGCCGACCCGCCGATGACGAAGGACGCCGTGGCCGGACGCATCCGGCGGCTGCTGTCGACGGCGGACAAGCGGGCGGAAGAATTGGGAATTCCTGGGACTGAAGCAAGTCTCACTCCCGACATGCTCGAAGACCGATAGGATTCGAGCATGAGACGAATCGCAATCAATGGCTTCGGCCGCATCGGTCGCGCCCTCTTCCGCCTGTCCCTCGAACCCGGTGCCGACTTCGAAGTCGTCGCCATCAACGACCTCACCGACACTGCGACGCTCGCCCACCTGCTCGCCTACGACTCCGTGTGGCCGCGCTTCGACCACACCGTCGAGGCCGGGGAGGACTCGCTCATCGTCGACGGCCGTGAGATCGCCGTCTTCTCGGAGAAGAACCCCGCCGACATCGAGTGGACCGCGAAGGACGTCGAACTCGTCGTCGAATCGACCGGCATCTTCACCCGCCGCGACCAGGCCGAGGCCCACCTCGGCGGGTCCGTGAAGACCGTTGTCCTCTCCGCTCCCGGCAAGGATGTCGACGCGACATTCGTCATGGGCGTCAATGAGGAGACGTACGACCCGGAGAAGCACGAAGTCGTCTCCAACGCCTCGTGCACGACGAACTGCATGGCCACAGTCGTCAAGGCCCTCGACGACGCGATCGGCGTGGAATCCGGACTGCTCAACACCGTTCACGCCTACACCGGCGACCAGAAGCTCGTCGACGGTCCGCACCGCGACCTCCGCCGCGCTCGCGCGGCCGCGATCAACATCGTGCCGACGACGACCGGCGCCGCCCGCACCGTCGGCAAGGTCATGCCCCACCTCGAGGGCAAGCTCGACGGCTTCGCGATCCGGGTGCCCGTGCCCGCCGGATCGATCATCGACTTCACCTTCACCCCGAAGAAGCCGGTCACCCGCGACGAGGTCAACGCGATCCTCAAGGCCGCCGCAGAGGACTCGCCCTACCTCGACTACACCGAGGCGGCCCTCGTCTCCACGGACATCGTCGGGACCACCGCCTCGGCGATCGCCGACTCGGAGCTGACGATGGTCCTCGGCGACCAGGTCAAGGTCGTCGCGTGGTACGACAATGAGTGGGGCTACTCGAACCGACTCAAGGACATGGTCAGCTACCTTCTGCGCGAAAGGCCCCAATGAGGACATTCACGGACCCGGAGATCTTCGCCCACCGGACGGTGCTCGTCCGCAGCGATCTTAACGTTCCCATGGACGGGACGACGATCACTGACAGCGGACGCATCCTCGCATCCGCGGCGACGATCCGATCCCTCGCCGAGGCGGGGGGCCGGGTGATCGTCATCTCCCACCTCGGCCGCCCGAAGGGCGAACCCGACCCGCACTTCTCGCTCGCCCCGATCGCCGGCGAACTCGCCGCCGCGATCGGCCGCGACGTCGCCTTCGCCTCCGACACCGTCGGTGAGGATGCGCAGGCGAAGGTCGCAGCGCTCGGCGACGGGGACGTCCTCCTCCTCGAGAACCTCCGGTTCAACCCGGGGGAGACCTCGAAGGACGAGACCGAACGGCGCGCATTCGCCGAGCAGCTCGCGGCGTTCGCCGACGACTTCGTCTCCGACGGATTCGGCGTCGTCCATCGCAAGCAGGCCTCGGTCTACGAACTCGCGCAGCTCCTGCCGCACTATGCCGGTTCGCTCGTCCAGGCCGAGGTCGAGGTCAGCGACCGTCTCCTCAACTCGCCGGAGCGGCCCTTCACCGTCGTCCTCGGCGGCTCGAAGGTCTCCGACAAGCTCGGGGTCATCGACAACCTCATCGACTGCGCCGACAACCTCCTCATCGGCGGCGGCATGGTCTTCACGTTCCTCGCCGCGCTCGGCCACGACATCGGTGCGAGCCTCGTCGAGAAGGACCGCATTGACGATGTCAAGGGCTACCTCGACCGTGCCGAGAAGGGCGGGGCGCGGATCATGCTCCCCACCGACATCGTCATGGCCGCCGCCTTCGCCCCCGACGCCGAGAACTGGGTGCGTCCCGTCGACCGCCTCGAGGACACCCCGGCCGGCGCTGAGGGACTCGGCCTCGACATCGGCCCCGACACCGCACGGGCCTACGCCGAGGTGATCGCCGACTCCGCGACCGTGTTCTGGAACGGCCCCATGGGCGTCTTCGAGTTCCCGGCCTTCGCCGCGGGCACGAAGACCGTGGCCGCTGCCCTCACGGCCACCGCCGAGGGGGCGCGAGCCGACCGGCTCACCGTCGTCGGCGGGGGAGACTCCGCGGCCGCGGTGCGGGCGCTCGGCTTCTCCGACGACGAATTCGGCCACATCTCCACCGGCGGCGGGGCGAGCCTCGAATACCTCGAAGGCAAGACCCTGCCCGGCATCGACGCTCTCGCGTGAGGACGACCCACCATGACTGACCGCACACTGCTGCTCGCCGGCAACTGGAAGATGAACCACGACCACCTCGAGGCGATCTCGACAGTCCAGAAGCTCGCGTGGGCACTCGAGGACGCCAAGCTCGACGACTCCCAGCTCGAGGTCGTCGTCGTCCCGCCGTTCACCGACATCCGCTCCGTGCAGACGCTCGTCCAGGGCGACAAACTGTGGCTGCGCTACGGCGCCCAGGACGTGTCCCGCCACGAACCGGGCGCGCACACCGGGGAGATCGCCGCGTCGTTCCTCTCCCGCCTCGGCTGCTCGTTTGTCGTCGTCGGCCACAGCGAGCGCCGCGCCGACAACCACGAGACCTCCGACGTCGTCGCCGCGAAGGTCAAGGCCGCGCTCGGCCACGACCTCACCCCCATCGTCTGCGTCGGCGAGTCCCTGGCCGAGCGCGAGGACGGCACCCACGTCGACTTCACCCTGGGCCAGCTCGACGACTCGCTGTCCGGCCTCTCGGCCGAGGAGCTCAGCGGGCTCGTCGTCGCCTACGAACCCGTGTGGGCGATCGGCACGGGGAAGACGGCGACGGCCGCTGATGCCGCAGAGATGGCCGCGGCGATCCGCGGTCGCCTGCGGGAGAAGTACGGCGACAGCCTCGCCGACACCACGCGGATCCTCTACGGCGGGTCGGTGAAGACCGACAACGTCGCCGACATCCTCGTCTCCGACGACGTCGACGGCGCACTCGTCGGGGGTGCGAGCCTGAGCGGGCCCGACTTCGCCGCTTTGTGCAAGGCCGCCGTCGGCAAGTAGACTGAACCCCAAATCCTCTGACAGAAACACAGGTTGAACTCGACGTGGAAATACTGACCTACGTACTCATCGGCGTGCTCGTCCTCACGAGCATCTTCCTCACCCTGCTCATCCTCATGCACAAGGGCAAGGGCGGCGGCATGTCCGACATGTTCGGCGGCGGCATGTCCTCCTCGCTGGGGTCCTCCGGCGTCGCCGAGCGCAACCTCAACCGGTTCACCGCGCTCATGGCGATCGTCTGGGGTGCGTCGATCATCCTCCTCGGACTCATCACGCGCTTCAACAGCTGAGCGGGCGGACCACCCGACGAAGCGCAGAACCGACGAAGGCCCTCACCGTTACCGGTGAGGGCCTTCGCTGTGTTCGCCAGGTCAGTCGACTCCGAAGTGGTGGTGCGGGGCGACCTCGGAGACGGCGCTGCGGAGCTGTTCGAGACCGCGGGCCCGATCGGTGAGATGGACCCGGAGCACCGGACGCCCCTTCGCCCGCAGGGCCGCGGCATCGCCGAGCGCCTGCGCCTGCTCGAGTTCACCGAACCCGTAGCCGCGGCCGGGCACGAGGAGTTCCGTGCGCGGGTCGGCCGTGATCTGGAGGAACACGCCGTTGGGGTGCCCGCCCTTGTGGTACTGGCCCGTCGAGTGGAGGTAGCGCGGGCCGAATCCGAACGTCGTCTGCACCCCGGCGTGCCGGGAGACGAGCGGACGGAGGTCGACCGCCTCGGCGTCGCCGAGCCGATCGAGGTAGGCCTGGATGGCGACGTAGCCGTACTCGTCGACCTGTGCGAAGAGCTCACGGAGGGCCCCGACGAGGTCGTCGGCCTCATCGATGTCGCCGTAGACCTCGACGGCGCCGTCGACGAACGCCGGGATCTCCTCGGCGTGGGTGCCCGTGTCGAGGGCCTCCCGGGCGAAGGCCTTCGCCGCCTCGACATCCGGCTGATCGAATGGGTCGACTCCGATGCTGTAGCCGGCGATCGCCGTGGCGAACTCCCAGAAGAGGAACTGCTCGCCCAGATCGCCGTCGACCTCGGCGTTGAAGCCCGAGGGCGCGCCGATCGTCGTGGCCGGTCCGAGCGTGCAGAGCAGGGCATCGGCGCGGGCGTCGGCGAAGCCGACATCACCGGGTTCGTCGAGGACGACGGGGAGGATCCCCTGGCCGTCCTTGCCGAGCGATTCGGCGATGAGCTGCTCGACCCAGGCTCCCAGACCGTCAAGCGCCGCCGAGGTGGGGGCGAGGACGAGCTTCTCCGTGGCCCGGGCGTGGGCGATGCCCAGCCAGGTGCCGAACCGCAGCGCCGGATTGTCCGCGCTGTCGGCGCCGAGGTCGGCGGCGATGCCCGCCGCGGACTCGACGATCCGGCGGATGTCGACCCCGGCGAGACCGGCAGGGACGAGGCCGAACGGGGAGAGCGCACTGAACCGGCCGCCGACGTTCGGGTCGGCGTGGAACGTCGCCAGGTAGCCCTCGGCACTCGCGAGCTCAGCGAGTTCGGTCCCCGGATCGGTGATCGCGATGAACCGGCTGGCCGGGTCGATGCCGACGGCCTCGAACGCCGCGGCGAACGCACGCCGGATGGCGTCGGTCTCGATCGTCGTCCCCGACTTCGAGGCGATGACGAGGACGGTGTGGTCGAGGTCGGTGCCGATCGCCTCGGCGACCTGATTGGGATCGGTCGAATCGACGATCTCGAGGTCGACCCCGGCCCACGCCGCCATCACCTCGGGAGCGAGCGAGGAGCCGCCCATGCCGGTGAGGCTGATCGAACGCAGACCCTGCGCTGCCAACTCCTCGCGCAGCGCCTCGATTTCGGTGACGAGCTCACCGGCCCGGCCGGCGAGATCGACCCAGCCGAGACGATCGGCGGCGACGGAGTCGGAGAAGACGCTCGCGTCCTGCGCCGCGATCCGGGAGGGCACCCGGGCGCTGAGCAGGCGGTCGAGCTCGGCGTCGAACTCCGCACTGATGGGAACGCTGAGTTCGACTCTCATGCGCGCTCCAATGCCCGACGGACGGTGCCCTGGAGCTCGGTCCAGCTGACGTCGAACTTCTCCAGGCCCTCGGTCTCGAGGACGGTCATGACATCGGCGTAGTCGATGCCGAGCCCGGCGAGTCGGTCGAAGACCTCATCGGCGGCCCGGTAGTCCTCGGCGGCGATGGGAGCCCCGACCTCGCCGTGGTCGGCGAAGGCGCGCAGCGTCGCCTCGGGCATCGTGTTGACGGTGTCGGGGGAGACGAGACCGGTGACGTACATCGTGTCCGGGTAGTCCGGGTTCTTCACGCCGGTCGACGCCCACAGGAGCCGCTGGGGCTGAGCTCCGGCGAGTTCGAGGACGCGGAAGCGCTCGGAGGTGAAGAGCTGCGAGTGGATCTCGTGGGCGAGCACGCAGTTGGCGATGCCCGCGCGACCGGCGAGCTCCGCGGCGGCCGGGTCGTCGAGGGCGGCGAGGCGCTTGTCGATCTCCGCATCGACGCGGGAGACGAAGATCGAGGCGACCGAGCGGATCGTCGAGAGATCGTGGCCGGCGGCCCGCGCCTTCTCCAGTCCCTGGAGGTACGCCTCGACGACGTGCCGGTAGCGCGAGAGAGAGAACACGAGCGTGACGTTGACGCTGATGCCGGCGCCGATGGTGTCGGCGATCGCGCTCAGACCCTCCTCGGTGGCGGGGATCTTGATCATCGCGTTCGGCTCGCCGACCCGCTCCCACATGAGCTTCGCCGCCGACGCCGTGCCCGCGGTGTCGCGGGCCAGCGGTGGGGGGACCTC
The DNA here is from genome assembly GCF_005502845.1 of Brevibacterium sp. 2SA. Lineage (NCBI taxonomy): Bacteria > Bacillati > Actinomycetota > Actinomycetes > Micrococcales > Brevibacteriaceae > Brevibacterium > Brevibacterium sp. 2SA. The sequence continues at coordinate 160,736 of NZ_SCMW01000001.1, forward strand.
GATCGAGACGCGTCCGTCGGCGCCCTCGGTGGCGTCGTAGACGGGACGCAGCAGCCGGGCAGCGGCGGCGACATCGTCGGTGGTCAGCGATTCGATCGCCTCTTCGACGTCGGCACCGGAGGCGGCGAGGTCGGAGAGCGCGCCGTCATAGCTGTCGGAGCCGGCGATCGCGGTGGCGAAGATCGTCGGGTTCGTCGTCACCCCGGTCACCGACGACTCATCGATGAGGGTCTGGAGGTCTCCGGACTCGAGCCGGGTGCGGGACAGATCGTCGAGCCACACGGACACGCCGGCCTCGGTGAGGCGGGTGAGGTTCTCGCTCATGCTTCTCCCTTCGCTGCTGCAATGGATTCCTCGGCCGCGGCGACGACCGCCTCGGCGGTGATGCCGAACTTCTCGAAGAGCGTCGCGGCGTCCGCTGAGGCGCCGAAATGCTCGAGGGACACGGCCCGGCCGGCATCGCCGAGGTAGCGGTGCCAGCTCATCGCCGATCCGGCTTCGACGCTGACGCGAGCCTTGAGCGACCGGGGGAGGACGGCATCGCGGTAGTCCTCGTCCTGGGCGTCGAACCATTCCTGGCTCGGCATCGAGATGACGCGAGCCGCGATTCCCTTGGTCTCGAGCTCCTCGGCAGCGGCGATCGCGAGCTGGATCTCCGAGCCGGTGGCGATGATCGCGACCTGCGGGTCGTCGCCGGTGTCGAGGAGGACGTAGCCGCCGCGGGCCGCCTCGGAGGCCGGGGCGTACTTCGTCCGGTCGAGGGTCGGCACGGCCTGCCGGCTGAGGATGAGGCCGCTGGGGCCGTCGGTGCGGTCGAGGATCTTCCGCCACACGACCGCGGTCTCGTTGGCATCGGCGGGGCGGACGACGTCGAGGCCGGGGATCGCGCGCAGGGCCGAGAGATGCTCGACGGGCTGATGGGTGGGGCCGTCCTCACCGAGGCCGATCGAATCATGGGTCCACACGAAGATGTTCGGCAGCTTCTGGATGGCGGCCAGGCGCACGGCGGGTCGCTGGTAGTCGCTGAAGACGAGGAACGTGCCGTTGTAGGGGCGGGTCCCGCCGTGGAGGGCGATGCCGTTGCCGATGAGGCCGGCGGAGAACTCGCGGACGCCGAAGTGGATGTTGCGTCCGTACGGGTTGCCGGAGAACGAGTCCGTCGAGCGGTCGGTCGGCAGGAAGCTCGGGTCGGCCTTGATGAGGGTGTTGTTCGACCCCGCGAGGTCGGACGACCCGCCCCAAAGTTCGGGCATCCGGGCCGCGATGGCATTGAGCACCTGGCCGGAGGCGGCGCGGGTTGCGATGCCCTTCGCGTCGGCGTCGAAGACGGGGAAGTCTCCGTCGAGGCCCTCGGGCAGGGTGCGGGTGGAGAGGCGGTCGAACAGCGCGGCGCGGTCGCCGTTGGCGTCGCGCCATGCCGCGTACTTCTCCTTCCACGCGAGGTGAGCGGCGCGGCCGCGCTCCTCGGCGCTGCGGCGGGTGTGCTCGAGCACCTCGGGGGAGATCGCGAAGGTCGCATCGGGATCGAAGCCGAGCAGCTCCTTCGTCGCCCGCACCTCCTCCTCACCGAGGGCGGCGCCGTGCGCGGCCCCCGTGTTCCGGGCGTTCGGGGCCGGCCACGCGATGATCGTCGAGAGGCGGATGAAGGAGGGACGGGAGTCGGCGCGCGCGGCCTCGACGGCGGCGTGGAGGGCATCGAGGTCCTCGGTGTACTCTCCGTCGGCAGTCCAGTCGACGTGCTGGACGTGCCAGCCGTAGGCCTCATAGCGCGCCGCGGTGTCCTCGCCGAAGGCGATCGCGGTGTCGTCCTCGATGGAGATGCGGTTGTCGTCCCAGATGACGATGAGGTTCGACAGCTCCTGGGTGCCGGCGAGCGAGGAGGCCTCACCGGAGACGCCCTCCTCCATGTCGCCGTCGGAGGCGAGGACGATGATGTCGTGGTCGAACGGCGAAGTGCCGGGGGCGGCGTCGGGATCGAAGAGTCCGCGTTCGCGGCGGGAGGCCATCGCCATGCCCACCGCCGAGGCGACACCTGAGCCGAGCGGGCCCGTGGTGATCTCGACACCGGGAGTGTGCCCGACCTCGGGGTGGCCGGGAGTGAGCGAATCCCACGTGCGCAGCGCCTTGAGGTCGTCGAGCTCGAGGCCGATGCCGGCGAGGTAGAGCTGGACGTACTGCGTCAGCGAGCTGTGACCGAGGGAGAGGACGAAGCGGTCACGGCCGACCCACGTGGGATCGGACGGGTCGAGCGTGAGGGCCTTCTGGTAGAGGTAGTAGGCGACGGGAGCGAGGCTCATCGCGGTGCCGGGGTGTCCGTTTCCGACCTTCTGCACGGCGTCTGCGGCGAGGAGGCGGGCGGTGTCGACTGCCTGTGAGTCGAGGTCTGTCCAGGACAGGGCATTCATGTCTGAGAGCGTTCCTTCTGTCGTCGGCGATGCGTCCTCTCAAACTCTACCGCGCACCGGCCCGACCCTCCCCGTCCGGACACCGGTTGATACAGCCACTACGCTGGCAGTGTCCCCACTGTGCTGCCCGAACCTCGTCACCGGCACGTCCACGCTCGCCTCAAGGAGAACTCCCCATTCCCCGCAGCCTCCAACACCCGCCCCTGTCTCGTCGATCACCCGCGCGCCATGCGCGGACATTCCGGATCCTCGGCATCAGCCTGACCGTCCTCGTCCTCGTCTGGCGGATCGTCTTCACGACCCTCTTCCTCGAGCCATTCGGAAACGATGCCGGCGCCGAGGCGGTCGGGAGCTGGCTGCTCGCCTTCCTCCTCGGCGCGGGCCCCTTCCTCGTCGTCCTCGTCGTCCTCGCGATCGCCCGACCTGCCGGCCTCATCTGGTGGGCGGCGGTGGTCTTCACAGTGGTCGCCGGAGCCTACGGCCTCATCCTCGATGTCGAGATGCTCACACTCGACGACCCCCTCGCGGGGCTCGGACTGGTCGTCCTCGCGGCGGTCCTGTGGGCCGCACTCGTCGTGGTGGGGCTGGTCGTCGGGGGCGTCGCGGTGCTTCTCCACCGCCGCCGTGAGCGCGCGCAGGGTCCCGCTGACCGCGCATCCGGTCCCGATGACAGGGCGACTCGCCCGACCCCAACTGGAAATTCATTCGACACAGAGTAGAATCGTGTCTCGTGAGTGAACTTCGTCAGAACCCGGGCACGCAGAGTGAACGACCTCTGCAGAGGACCATCGACGAAGCTCGACACTCGCAGAAACCCCGGTCGATCATCGGCGCCTACATCGCCCTGACGAAGCCGCGGGTCATCGAACTCCTCCTCGTCACCACCGCCCCGGTGATGTTCCTCGCCGCCAACGGCATGCCGAATCTCTGGCTCGTCCTCAACACCCTCATCGGCGGGGCCGCCGCAGCCGCCTCGGCGTCGGTGTTCAACTGCTACGTCGACCGCGACATCGACGCGAAGATGGATCGGACGAAGCACCGTCCGCTCGTCACCGGCGAGATCTCGCCGCGCGCGGCCCTGATCTTCGCCTTCGTCCTCGGCATCGGATCGATCTTCTGGCTCGGCGGTTTCACGAACTGGGTGACGGCAGGACTGACCGCCTCGGCGATCCTCCTCTACGCGGTCTTCTACACGCTCGTCCTCAAGCGCCGGACGACGCAGAACATCGTGTGGGGCGGCGCGGCCGGCTGCATGCCGGTGCTCATCGGCTGGTCGGCGGTGACCGGCGGACTGTCGTGGGAGCCGGTCATCCTCTTCCTCGTCATCTTCTTCTGGACGCCGCCGCACTACTGGCCGCTCGCAATCAAGTACAAGGCCGACTACGACGCCGCCGGTGTGCCGATGCTGCCGTCGAAGGTCCCGCCGACCTCGGTGGGCCGCCAGATCATCCTCTACGCCTGGGCGATGGTGCTCACCTCGCTCGTGCTCATCCCCGTCGCCCCGATGGGCCCGGTCTACACGGCCGTTGCAGTGCTCGCCGGTGCCTGGTTCCTCTGGTCCTGCTACCAGCTCGTGTCCCGCGCGAAGAAGGGTCTCAGCGGCACCTCGCTGCGGGCGATGAAGGTCTTCCACGGCTCGATCACGTACCTGTCGGTGCTCTTCCTCGCCGTCGCCGTCGACCCGTTCGTCACCCCGCTGCTGCCGAGCCTCTGGTGACCGGCGGCTAGCTTCTGCCGCCCCGCACCTGAGGTTCCACGCACCACCCGTGCCCACGGTGTGCTCATCCCTGAGTGAACGAACTGCGCAGCTGCGAGTGGCGCAGGCGCGCCGAGGTTGTCAGTGAGTCTCCGGGTGGTGCAGGCACGCCGAGGCTGTTCCTGAGCCGGCAGGTCAGCCGGCGGCGACGAGGTCGGCGATGACGATCCTCTTCATCCCCATGAGTGCGCGCACCTGAGCGTCGCCGGTCATCAGCTCGTCGAGGTTCTTCGGCACGATCTGCCAGCTGATCCCGTACCGGTCCTTGAGCCAGCCGCACTGCTCGGACTCGGGCACCGCGGACAGCGCCTGCCAGTAGTGGTCGATCTCCGCCTGGTCGGCGCATTCGACAGTCAGCGAGATCGCCTCATTGAAGGTGAACGCGGGTCCGCCGTCGAGGCAGATGAAGCGGTTGCCGTCGAGCTCGAAGACGCCGGTGATGACCTTCCCGCTCATCCCGACGAAGTGCTCGTCGAGACTCTCATCGGGATACCGCTCGATCGAGACGATGCGCGAGTTCGGGAAGACGGAGCAGTAGAACTCCATCGCCTCCTCGGCGCGGTCAGTGAACCACAGACACGGAACGATCGGCGTTGACATGGGTTCTCCTCGGGTACGCGCTGTCGAGCACAGCGACACTGGCTGCGATCGTAGCCGAGAGACCGATCATATGGAATGCCACGAGCACCCAGGGCACACCGGTGAAGTACTGGACGTACCCGATGAGTCCCTGTGCGAGCTCGACGATGAGGAGGACGACGAGGGGGCGCACCATCGGGGCCCAGCGCTTGCGCGCGACGACGAGCGCGGCGATCGTCGAGATGACGAGCAGCCACACGGGGAACGCGTGGAAGCGGGTGATCCAGATGTTGTCGAGGCCGTTGCGCGTCGAGATCGTCGATCCCGAGTGGGGGCCGGCGCCGGTGGTGAGCACACCGAAGAACACGACGATCGCTGTGAGCACGAGAATCGCCCACCCGAGGGCCGGCAGCGGGGACGGCGCCTTCTCTCCGGTGCGCACACCGGTGTCATAGGTACGGCGGACGAAGTACGCGGCGACGCCGACGGCGATGGCCGAGGGGACGAAGTGTCCGGCGACGACCCACGGGTTGAGCTTCGTCCACACGGTGATCCCGCCCATCACCGCCTGGATCGGCACGATCGCCGTGAGCGCGATGTTGAGCCAGAAGAGATCCGGGCGCGCCTTCCGGTGACGCCAGAGGAGGACGAGGATCGCGACGCCGATGAGGGCGAGGACCACGGCGAGCAGGCGGTTGCCGAACTCGATGAGACCGTGGAAGCCCATCGCCTGCGTGGGCACGAGCGAATCCGGGGTGCACTTCGGCCAGTCCGAGCAGCCCAGTCCGGAGCCGGTGAGGCGGACGATGCCGCCGGTGAAGATGATCCCGGCCTGAGCGATGAGCATCGCCCACGCGGCGAACCGGATTCGGGTCACTTGGTTCTTCATGCGCATTCCTCTGTTCATTCGAAGCGGAACCACCTGCGTGCGGCAAGCGCTCCCACCAGGCTCCAGACGAGGAGCACGATCAAAGCTGTGACGTCCCAGGTGCCGGCGAGGCTCGCGCGCATCGCGTCCCCGAGGGCACCGGAGGGAAGGCAGCCGACGATGGTTCCCCATTCGCCGGTGGCGGGAAGGACGAGTCCGCCGGCACCGGCCATGAGGACCCAGACGAGATTGGCAGCGCCCAGGGTCGCCTCGGCGCGCAGCGTGCCGGCCATGAGCAGCCCGAGCGCGAGCAGGGCCGCAGTACCGAGGATCGTGGTGATGATGAGCGCGAGGACGTCGAGTCCGCCGCGGTAGCCGAGGACGGCGGCTATGCCGAACGCGAGCGCGTACTGGATGACGACGACGCCGATGACCGCCCCGAGCTTGCCGAGGATGAGGCCTGTCGTGCCCAGCGGCGTCGTCGCGAGCTGGGCGAGCACCCCGTAGCGCCGGTCGAAGGCGGTGGCGATCGCCTGCCCGGTGAACGCCGTCGAGGCCAGGCAGAGACCGAGGGTGCCGGGCAACGCGATGCTCAGCCGGTCGCCGCCGGCCGGGATCGCCCCGAGCGCGTCGAGCAGGGGAGTCGTCGTGAGGAAGACGAGGAGTCCGAGCGGGAGGATGAGCGCGAGCAGGAGCTGTTCGCCGTTGCGGAGCACGGCTGCGGTCTCGAACTTCGCCTGGGCGAACACCCGCCGGGCGCGCATGCCCGGTGCCGTGGACGGCTGGGAGGCACCCGCGCCGCTGACTGTCGTCTCGGTCATCGCAGCGGCCTTCCCGTGAGTTCGAAGAAGACATCGGCCAGCGACTGCGACTGCATGCTGATGTCCCCGATCGTCAGCCCCGCCTCGGCGATGACCGTGCACAGGGCGGCGATGCGCGCGCTGTCGAGGTTCCCTGCGGCGACGATGAGCGTGCCCTGCACCGAGGCGGGGGCGACGGCGGTCAGGGCAGTGGTCAGCTCCCGTCCGGCGTCCGTCGACGGGTCGGGAGCGTCGGGCACGGTGATGACGAGCCGACGTCCCGCCGCCGAGGCGCCGCGCAGCTCCGCGGGGGCACCGCGGGCGATGATCCTGCCGCGGTCGACGACGACGATGTCCTCGGCGAGCTTCTCCGCCTCGGCGAGGTCATGCGTGGTGAGGACGACGCTGACCCCGGAGGCGGCGAGGTCGCCGATGACCTCGTGTACGACCTCACGGGCCTGCGGGTCGAGCCCGGCGCTCGGCTCGTCGAGGAAGACGATGCGGGGACGGCCGATGAGGGCGGCGGCGAGCGCCACGCGCTGGCGCTGTCCGCCGGAGAGCCGGCGGATCGACCGGTTGGCGAACTCGCGGATGCCGAGCGGTTCGACGAGCTCGTCGAGCGGGCGCGGATCGGGATAGAGGGCGGCGAGGTGGCGGAGGACGGCGAGCGGCTTCGCGCTCATCGGCAGGCCGCCGTCCTGGAGCATGACACCGGCGAGCTGTGCGGTCTCCTCGTGGCGGCGGTACGGGTCGCGACCGAAGATCTCCACGGTTCCGGCGTCGGGCCGCTTCGAGCCGACGGCGAGTGCGATCGTCGTCGACTTGCCCGCCCCGTTGGGGCCGAGAACGCCGAGGACGGTGCCGACGCGGGCGTCGAGGTCGATGCCGTCGACGACGTGGTGCGCCCCGTAGGAATAGCGCAGCCCACGGATGAGGAGTGCCGATTGTGCCACCCGACCATTCTACGACCGGTCGAAACGTCCCGTCGAAACCGGGCCTTCAGTTAGGCTCACCTAGTTTTACGAAACAATTTACGCAACAATAGTGTTGTGTTAGTCAAGGGAGGTGGACTATGACTGCGAACGACGCGGACGACAGCAGGACCCGGCAGAAGGTGTTCCGCTCCGTGCTCGACGACGGTCCCATCACCGCCTCGGCGCTGGCAAAGGGCCTTGAGCTCACCCCGGCAGCGATCCGTCGTCACCTCGACGCGCTCGAAGGCCAGGGACTCATCGAGGTCCGCGGTCTCGCCGGGAAGCAGGCAGGGCGGGGCAGACCGGCCAGGCACTACGTCGTCACCTCGCGCGGCCACGACGAACTCAGCCGCTCCTACGACGAGTTCGCCGTCAACATCCTCCGGTTCTTCCAGGACCGGATGGGGGAGGACGCGGTCGTCGACTTCTCCGACGACTTCGTCGCCAAGCTGCGCGACCGCCTCGGCGGAGAGCTCGAGAAGCGGGGCGGGACGTCGGTGGCGTCGCGCTCGAGAGCCCTGGCCTCAGCGCTCACCCGTGAGGGCTACGCCGCCTCGGCGACACCGGTTGCGGCGGGCACGTCGCTCGAGGCGATGCAGCTGTGCCAAGGACACTGTCCGATCCAATCCGTGGCCGCCGAGTTCCCCGAGATCTGCGAAGCAGAGCTCGCGATGTTCTCGGAATACCTCGGCGTCGATGTGAGAAGACTCTCGTCGCTCGCCCACGGTGACCACGTCTGCACGACCCACATTCCGACCTCGGAACTCACCAGGCCCCTCATCCACTCAATCGATCGACCTCAAGGAGGTTCACGATGACTGACACAAGCAATCCGATCATCGAGGCGAACCCCGAGCTCAAAGACCTCGGGCAGTACGCATACGGCTGGCACGACGAGAACGATGCCGGAGCCGCAGCGGCTCGCGGTCTCAACGAAGACGTCGTGCGCAACATCTCGAAGCTCAAGGACGAACCGGACTGGATGCTCCAGCGTCGCCTCAAGGCGCTCAAGCTCTTCGAGAAGAAGCCGATGCCGAACTGGGGTGCTGACCTCTCGGGGATCGACTTCGCCGACATCAAGTACTTCGTCCGCTCCACCGAGGGCCAGGCCCAGTCGTGGGAGGACCTGCCCGAGGACATCAAGAACACCTACGACCGCCTCGGCATCCCGGAGGCGGAGAAGCAGCGCCTCGTCGCCGGCGTCGCCGCGCAGTACGAGTCCGAGGTCGTCTACCACAAGATCAACGAGGAGCTCGAGAGCCAGGGCGTCATCTTCCTCGACACCGACACCGGTCTCAAGGAGCACCCGGAGATCTTCGAGGAGTACTTCGGCTCGGTCATCCCCTCGGGTGACAACAAGTTCTCGGCGCTGAATACGGCCGTGTGGTCGGGCGGATCGTTCATCTACGTCCCCAAGGGCGTCCACGTCGAGATCCCGCTGCAGGCCTACTTCCGCATCAACACGGAGAACATGGGCCAGTTCGAGCGCACGCTCATCATCGCCGACGAGGGCTCGTACGTCCACTACGTCGAGGGCTGCACGGCCCCGATCTACAAGACGGACTCGCTCCACTCCGCCGTCGTCGAGATCATCGCTAAGAAGGACGCCCGCGTCCGCTACACGACGATCCAGAACTGGTCGAACAACGTCTACAACCTCGTGACGAAGCGTGCGATCGCCGAAGAGGGCGCGACGATGGAATGGGTCGACGGCAACATCGGCTCGAAGGTGACGATGAAGTACCCGGCGATCTGGCTGACGGGCGAACACGCTCGCGGTGAGACGCTCTCGGTCGCCTTCGCCGGCGAGGGCCAGCACCAGGACACCGGTGCGAAGATGGTCCACGCCGCCCCGCACACGCAGTCCTCGATCGTCTCGAAGTCCGTCGCCCGCGGCGGCGGTCGCGCCGGCTACCGCGGACTCGTCCACGTCTACCCGGGTGCCGAGGGCTCGTCGAACAACGTGCTCTGCGATGCCCTGCTCGTCGACAACATCTCCCGGTCGGACACGTACCCCTACATCGACATCCGCGAGGACGACGTCACGCTCGGCCACGAGGCGACCGTGTCGAAGGTGAGTGAGGACCAGCTCTTCTACCTCATGTCGCGCGGCCTCGAGGAGACCGAGGCGATGGCGATGATCGTGCGCGGCTTCGTCGAGCCGATCGCCCGCGAGCTGCCGATGGAGTACGCCCTCGAGCTCAACCGCCTCATCGAACTGCAGATGGAAGGCGCCGTGGGCTGAGCCCGCGACCGACTGCACGCTTAAGGAGATTTTGTGACTGACACCACCAACCCGCTCGGCGTCTCCGAGCATTCGCACGGCGCGGGCGTCCACGTGCCCGACGCCAAGCGCGACGCGCGCACCCGCAGCTTCGACGTCGCCGACTTCCCCGTGCCCACCGGCCGGGAGGAGGAGTGGCGCTTCTCGCCCGTGCGCAAGCTCAGCGACTTCTTCGCCGATGCGCCCGGCGAGGCGCGCCTGAACGTCACCGGCGAGCTGCCTGCCGGCGTCACCGTCGAGGAGATCAGCCTCGACGCCGCCCAGGAGCTCGGCATCCTCGAACCCGAGGACCGGGCGGCCGCTGTGGCCGCGAATCGCACGAGCTCCGTCACCCACTACACGGTGTCCGCTGACACGGAGCTCACCGAGGCGGTCGTCATCCACGCCGACGGCACCGGCACCGACCTCGTCCACGGCCATGTCGTCGTGTCCGTGGGAGCGAACGCGAAGGCGACGATCGTCGTCGAGCACGAGGGACTGACCCGCTACTCCGAGCTCGTCTCCCTCGTCGTCGGCGACGGCGCGGACCTCACCTTCGTCTCCCTGCAGCTGTGGGACGACGGTGCGCAGCACCTCGGCCAGCACGACGCGATCGTCGGCAAGGACGCGAAGCTCAAGCACATCGTCGTCACCCTCGGCGGTGATATCGTCCGGCTCAACGCCAACGTCCGCTACTCCGCCAACGGCGGCGAGGCCGAACTCCTCGGCCTCTACTTCGCCGATGCCGGCCAGCACCTCGAGCACCGCACGTACATCGACCACAACACCGCGAAGGCGACGTCGAACGTCATGTACAAGGGCGCCCTGCAGGGCAAGGACGCGCGCAGCGTGTGGATCGGCGACGTCCTCATCCGCCCCGAGGCGCTCGGCATCGACACGTACGAGCTCAACCGCAACCTCATCCTCACCGATGGGGCGCGCGCCGACTCCGTGCCGAACCTCGAGATCGAGACCGGTGACATCGAAGGAGCCGGACACGCCTCGTCGACCGGTCGCTTCGATGAGGAGCACCTCTTCTACCTGATGTCGCGCGGCATCCCCGAGGACGTCGCCCGCCAGCTCGTCGTCCGGGGCTTCTTCAACGAGGTCATCCAGAAGATCCAGGTGCCGGAGATCGAAGAGGTCCTCTCGGCCCGCATCGAGGACGAACTGTCCCGGAGCGTTCTGTGACGATGATCGACGTGGCCGCCTCCGAGGATGTGGCACTCGACAGCGCGCTGCGGATCGACGTGGAGAACCGCGAGATCTGCCTGGCCCGCGACTCCTTCGGAGTCGTCCACGCGATCGACGATCTGTGCACCCACGGCGAGGTGTCCCTGGCCGAGGGCGACGTGGAGGGGTGCGCCATCGAATGCTGGCTGCACGGCTCCCAGTTCGACCTCAACACCGGCCAGCCGCTGAGCCCCCCGGCCTTCGAACCCGTCGCGGTCTACCCGTGCCAGGAGATCGCCGGCCGCATCCTGCTCGACCCGAACACGACTGTGAACTGAAAAGGATAATCATGTCCACACTGAAAATCTCCGACCTGCACGTCAGCGTCAACACCGAGGCCGGCCAGAAGCCGATCCTCAACGGCATCAACCTCGAGATCGACTCGAACCAGACGCACGCGATCATGGGCCCCAACGGCTCGGGCAAGTCGACGCTGGCCTACTCGCTCGCCGGTCACCCGAAGTACGAAGTCACCGGAGGATCCGTCACCCTCGACGGTGAGGACGTCCTCGACATGACCGTCGACGAGCGCGCCAAGGCCGGTCTCTTCCTCGCCATGCAGTACCCCGTCGAGGTGCCCGGCGTGACCGTGACGAACTTCCTCCGCTCGGCCAAGACCGCGATCGACGGCGAGGCTCCCAAGCTGCGCAACTGGACGAAGGACCTCAAGTCGGCGATGGAGCAGTTGCGCGTCGACCCCGAGTTCGCGACCCGCAACGTCAACGAGGGCTTCTCCGGCGGTGAGAAGAAGCGCCACGAGATCCTCCAGATGGAGATGCTCAAGCCGAAGTTCGCCGTCCTCGACGAGACCGACTCCGGCCTCGACGTCGACGCCCTGCGCATCGTCTCCGAAGGCGTCAACCGGGTCCGTGAGACGACCGACGTCGGCGTCCTCCTCATCACCCATTACACGCGGATCCTCCGCTACATCAAGCCCGACTTCGTCCACGTCATCGTCAAGGGCAAGGTCGCCGAGGAGGGCGGACCGGAACTCGCCGAGCGCCTCGAGAACGAGGGCTACGACCGCTTCCTCTCGTCCGCGGTCTGATGTTCTCTCGGCTCCGGGGTGACTTCCCGATCCTCCATGCGAGGGTCGGGGAGTCGCCGCTGACCTATCTCGACTCGGGAGCGACGTCGCAGAAGCCCGAATGCGTCATCGACACGTTCACCGAGTACTTCACGCAGCGCAACGCCGCCGTCCACCGGGGTGCGCACACGCTCGCCGTCATGGCCACCGACACGTTCGAGGCCGGCCGGGAAGCCGTGGCGAACCTCGTCGGCGGTGCGCCGAACCAGGTCGTGTGGACGAAGAACGCCACCGAGGCGCTCAACATCGTCGCCCTCGGCATCGACCGGGCCAGCCACGGGTTCGGGGGAGAGGCCGCGCAGCGGTTCGCCATCGGGGAGGGCGATTCGATCGTCGTCACCGAGATGGAGCACCACGCGAACGTCGTCCCCTGGCAGCAGCTCGCCCAGGCCACCGGGGCGCAGCTGCGGTGGATCCCGGTCACCGATGACGGAGAGCTCGACCTCACCGACCTCGAGACGATCGTCGACGAGACGACGAAGGTGCTCGCGTTCACCCACGTCTCGAACGTCCTGGGCACGATCAACCCGGTCGCCGAACTCGTCGCCAGGGCCCGCGAGGTCGGGGCGTACGTCGTTCTCGACGCGTGCCAGTCGGTGCCGCACATGCCGGTGGACTTCACCGACCTCGACGTCGACTTCGCCGCGTTCTCCGCGCACAAGGCGCTCGGGCCGACCGGCCTCGGCGTGCTCTGGGGGAAGACCGAGCTCCTCGACGCGCTCCCGCCCGTGCTCACCGGCGGGTCGATGATCACGACCGTGACGATGGACTCCGCGGAGTTCATGCCCGCACCGCAGCGCTTCGAGGCCGGCACTCAGCCGGTGGCCGAGGTCGCGGCGTTCGCGACGGCCGTCGGCTACCTCACCGAGGTGGGCCTCGACCGGGTCTTCGACCATGAGGTCGAGCTCGGCCGCCGGCTCCTCGAGGGGATCGCGCAGATCCCCGGCATCCGGGTCCTCGGCAATGCCGAGAACCGGATCGGCACCGTGGCCTTCGACGTCGACGGCGTCCACGCCCACGATGTCGGCCAGTACCTCGACTCCCAGGGTGTGGCCGTGCGCGTGGGTCACCACTGCGCGCAGCCGCTCCACCGCCGGTTCGGGGTGACCGCCTCGACTCGGGCGAGCACGTACCTCTACAACAACGGCGACGATGTCGAGCGCTTCCTCACCGCGCTGGCCGAGGTGCGCCCGTTCTTCGGTCTCGAGGACCCGCCGGCCGCGGAGAAGGCGCAGGCGTCATGACCACCCAGATGCAGCAGCTCTACCAGCAGGTCATCCTCGACCATTCGCGGTCGCGGATCGGCAATGCCGCGCTGCTCGGCGATTCGGCGCCCGGACCGCACGGGCACTCCCACCAGGTCAACCCGACCTGCGGGGACGAGATCGAGCTCGAGACCGAACTCGCCGCCGACGGCACCGTGACCGTGCGATGGACCGGTGACGGGTGTTCGATCTCGATGGCCTCGGCGTCCGTGCTCACCGAGCTCGCCGCCTCGGCGACGGTGTCCGAGATGCTCGAGATCGAAGGGGCCTTCCACGAGCTCATGCACTCCCGGGGCACCGTCGAGGCCGACGAGGAAATACTCGGCGACGCCGCGGCGTTCACCGGAGTGTCGAAGTTCCCGGCACGGATCAAGTGCGCCCTGCTCGCCTGGATGGCGTTCAAGGACGCGCTCAGCCAAGCCCAGGCGGGAGCTCCGGAACAGACTCCCACCGCACCGACCGAAGACGAGGAGAAGTGATGCCCGAAGTCATTGATGCACCGCAGAACGCGAGCGTCGACGAAGTGCGCGAAGCGATGATGGACGTCGTCGACCCCGAGCTCGGCGTCAACATCGTCGACCTCGGACTCATCTACGGCCTCGCCGTGGAGGACGACGGCACCGCCGTCATCGAGATGACCCTGACGTCGGCGGCCTGCCCGCTCACCGACGTCATCGAGGACCAGACCGCGCAGTGCCTCGACGGCATCGTGCCGGCGTACCGCATCAACTGGGTGTGGATGCCGCCATGGGGTCCGGAGAAGATCACCGAGGACGGCCGCGAGCAGATGCGCGCCCTCGGGTTCAATATCTGAGCACTCGCGAAAAGGCCCTCCTGCCAGCAAATCTGCCGGTGGGAGGGCCTTTCCTGTCCCAGGATGCTGCCCTCGCAGGACAACTGTTCGTCCTCCGGGGCACGTCGCAACAGTCTCGGCGCTTTGGGACTCTTGTTCGCGGCGGGGAGTGATTCTCTGTCAATTGTGCGTAGTTTTGTGCGTAGTGGTGCCATTGCAGGAAGTGGATTCGGTTAGCTGGGGTCGTGGCAGATGATGACGTCACCCCGGCCAGCGGGCTCACCCAGGTTCACTCGGTTGACGTCTCTCCAAAATGGGGCTTACGGAGTATAACAGCAGTGATATACTCGTGGCATGTGGAGGGTAGTCGACCACCCCGATGCCGCAGTCGAATACAGACGACTTGACGCTCGGGAGGCCGTGGCCGTAGACAACGCGATCGCGAAGCTGGCGTTGCTCGGGCCATCGCTTCCATATCCGCACAGCAGTGCGGTGCGAAGTGCCGAGAAGCTCAGAGAACTGCGTCCTCGAGGCGGACGGAGCATCACACGTGCCCTGTACAGACAGTTCGGCGAGGTTTTCGTCGTCGGGGCCTACGGGCCGGAAGCTCAGCATGACCGCAAGGGCTTCGCCAAAGCGTGCCGAGACGCCGAACTGCGACTGAATCAAATCGAGGAATGAGGGTGATGATCATGAAGCTCTCGGAGCTGCAGAGCCACGATGCGATGATCCGCGAACGCCAGGAGGACGATCCCGAATACGCCGCCGAAGCGGAACGTCTCGCCTTGGCCGGCGCGGTGAGTCTCGCTGTCGTCCGCTACCGGGCCCAGCACAACCTGACGCAGACGGCGTTCGGAAGAATGCTCAACTGGAAGCAGCCGCAAGTGGCGAGACTGGAGCGCGGTGACGCTGTGCCTTCTCTGGACAGTCTTCAGCGATTGGCTCGAGTCGGGGTCATCGAAGTGCACATCGACCAGCAGGCCACGTACGTCCGCGCACTTGCCGCTTCATGAACTCCGCACCTTCCTCGCCGAGGTGGCCGATGCGCCGCCTCGGCGAGGTTGCGTAGAGGAACGTACGTCGGATGTGCGGGTTCATAGAACAACCGCCCGGGCATCGGAATATCGCAACGGCGTGTCCGTGGGATAACGAAAATCTAGATTAAAAGACACCCGGCTTGTTGAGCGCAGACACCAGTGCTCGACTCGATATACGGGCAGGGCTTCGTCCTCTTGCGCCTGCGGTTGCCTCCATGAATTCCGGCCATGGTCAACGAAGGCGCAAGCAACAATATGCGAGTGCTCGACTTCAACGTCCGATGTCCGCGAAAGGGCTTTCGGAGCAACTCAGACGGTTTGGCAGGAGCTTCCCTGGCATGATGAGTGCATGGCGCACTTGCTTCGAATCGACCAGGCCACAGCTACCCCTGCAGTGGAGACAACCATGTCCGAAGAATGCCTTGAGGAAACGCGGCACCTGGAGCAGTGGATCGTCCACCACCCTGAGGTGATCGACGAAGGACTGAAGATTGTCGCATCTCAGTACAACCGTTGGGTCTCCGTTGAGGGAGGTTCGGCGAAGGAAGCTCTCGATGTCCTGGCATTGTCGTCCAGCGGTCAGACTGTGGTGATCGAACTCAAACGGGGGAGCGACCGCAAAGTACATCTCCAGGCGATTACATACGAGGCACTTGTTGCGGGCTTCGACAGGCATATGCTCGCAGATGCGCATGCTCATTGGCTCACCAAGAATGGCGCAGCGACAACCGCCGAGGAGGCCCTCGAACAACTGACGGAGCATCTGGAATCCGGATGGGACGACGAGATCCTCAAGCTCCCGCGACTCGTCCTTGTCGCCGAATCTTTTCCGGACCAGGTGCTCACCACCGTGCAGTGGCTTGCGGACACCGTTGCCCACGGCCTCGAGATCGAGTGTCACGAATACAGCCTCTTCCGAGATAACGGTGCGCTCTACTCAAGCTTTCAGAAGATCTTCCCAGTGGAGAACCTCGAAGGGCGAACTCTGCGACCCGCTCCAGCGGTGGATACTGGTCAGGTGCGCGAACGGATCGCCACTCGGGAGCGGAGGGCCAGGTCTGTGAAAGTCATTGCAGAGCGTCGCGGTATCCCTGACCACGCCCGGATCGAACTAAATCTCGACACGCTGGTGAAATCCGAGATCGTCGCCCAGATCGATGATTGGCTCGCCGCTGAGTCCAGCCGCCGTTCGGTCACCTGGGTGAACGACAAGGTAAGGCCTCTACTTTGGGCCGCGGCAGAGGATCCCTCCGCTCGGTGGACGCCTACAGCGCTGCGCGACGAGATATTCGCCCAGGCAGGTGTGAGTTCGCACAACTTCTCAGCCGCCGACGGTTGGCAATACCAGGGACAAAGCCTCTACTGGTTCGCGCAGTCCCTTCTCAATAGGGAATCCGATGAAGCAGAGACGAGCTGACGAAAATGCTCAAGGCTGTCGAGCGGAGCGAGCTGTGACAACACCGTAAAGGGTGGTGATATATGCGCGCCCCGGCTCTGAAGTACGTATCGAACTGCTCTGCTGGTCTCTGCAGCCGAGCGGTCAAAGACTTCGTCCATAAACTGCACGCCACTGACCGCGATTTCGCTGCATCATGAACTTTGACTCGCTGTCACAAGTGCCCAGGCATCGCGACGTTCGTGAAACAATGGTGCGGGCCCATTGACGACCGGGCCCGACGTCCAGAGGAGAACCATTGACGATCATCGCTGCCGCAGACGGGTCTGCGCTCGGCAACCCCGGACCCGCCGGGTGGGCCTGGTACATCGACGACGACTGCTGGCACGCCGGGGGCTGGAAGAACGCGACGAACAACCGCGGCGAGCTCATGGCCGTCCTCGACCTCCTCGAATCGACCGCCGACGTCGACGAGGACCTCAAGATCTTCTGCGACTCCCAATACGTCATCAACGCCCTGACGAAATGGATGCCGGGCTGGAAGCGCAAGGGCTGGAAGAAGGCCGACGGCAAGGAGGTCCTCAACCGCGACCTCCTCGAATCCCTCGACGAGGCGCTGACCGGGCGCGACGTCGAGTTCGAATGGGTCAAGGGCCACAACAACCACGCGATGAACGAAGCCGCCGACGAACGCGCCCGGGCCGTCGCCACCGCCTACCAGAAGGGCACAGCGGTGCCCGAAGGACCCGGATACGTCCCCGTGGGGACGTCGGTGAGCGTCGACGCCGGCGGGGAATCCCCGGCGCACGCCGAGGCCGGCACGGAAGCACCGGCGCACGTTGCGGTCGAGCCAGAGGCACCGGCGCACGCCGAGGCCCCCGCGCCGGGCGGCGACACCACTGTCGTCTCCACGCGCGTGGCCCGCACCGTCGCCGACGAACTCGTTTCCCGGGCCCGCGCCCAGGGAGTCCACCCACAGGAATACCTGGCCGACCTCATTGGCCGCAGTTTGGAGAGAGAATGATCCAGGCCTCCGGCCTCGAAGTCGCCGTCGGCGCCCGCACCCTGATGTCCGACGTGTCCTTCCGCGTCGACAAGGGCGACCGCGTCGGGCTCGTCGGACGCAACGGCGCCGGGAAGACGACGCTGACGAAGGTGATCATGGGCGGCCACCCCGCCACCTCGGGCACCGTCTCGATCTCCGGGTCCGTGGGCTATCTGCCGCAGGACCCGCGCAGCGGCGACCTCGAGGCGACGGCGAAGGAGCGCATCCTCGGCGCCCGTGACCTCGACGTGCTCGTCAAGCGCCTGCGCAAGGCCGAACGTCAGATGGCCTCACCCGATGAGAACGTCGCGGCGAAGGCCATCGACCGCTACCCGCGCATCGAAGCCGAATTCGTCGCCGCCGGCGGATACGCCGCGGAGTCCGAGGCGTACGCGATCGCCGCGAACCTCGGCCTCGACGAGGACCTCGTCAACCAGGAGATCGGCACACTCTCCGGCGGTCAGCGCCGTCGCGTCGAACTCGCCCGGATCCTCTTCTCGGCCCCGGACACGATGATCCTCGACGAGCCGACGAACCACCTCGACGCCGAATCCGTGCTCTGGCTGCGCGACTACCTCAAGGCGTACTCCGGCGGGCTCATCGTCATCAGCCACGATCTCGACCTCATCGACGAAGTCGTCAACAAGGTCTTCTTCCTCGACGCCACCCGGCAGACCATCGACATCTACTCGATGGGCTACCGCCTCTACCTCAAGCAGCGCGAGGACGACGAACGCCGGCGCCGGCGCGAACGGGCGAACGCGGAGAAGAAGGCCGCGGCGCTGACGGCCCAGGCGAACAAGATGATGGCGAAGGCGACGAAGACCGTCGCCGCCCAGCAGATGGTCAAGCGCGCCGAACGGATGCTCGCCGGCCTCGATGAGGAACGCAGCGCCGACAAGGTCGCGAACCTCCGCTTCCCCGCCCCCGCCGACGTCGGCCGGGTGCCGCTGACCGCCGAGGGGCTGTCCCGCAGCTTCGGGTCGACGGAGGTCTTCACCGGTGTCGACCTCGCGATCGACAAGGGCTCACGCGTCGTCATCCTCGGCTACAACGGCGCCGGGAAGACGACTCTGCTGCGCCTGCTCGCCGGACTCGACGAACCCGACTCCGGCGAGGTCATCGCCGGTCACGGGCTCAAGCTCGGCTACTACGCGCAGGAGCATGAGACGCTCGACCTCGACCGCAGCGTGCTCGAGAACATGCAGCGCAACTCCCCGCACCTCGACGACACCGCGGTGCGCAACGTCCTCGGCTCGTTCCTCTTCTCCGGCGACGACGTCCACAAACCCGCCGGAGTCCTCTCCGGCGGTGAGAAGACGCGACTGGCCCTGGCGACCCTCGTCGTCTCGAGCGCCAACGTCCTCCTCCTCGACGAGCCGACGAACAACCTCGACCCGGCCTCGCGGGAGGAGATCCTCTCAGCGATCCGCCGCTACGAGGGAGCGATCATCCTCGTCACTCACGATGAGGGCGCGGTGTCCGCACTCGATCCCGACCGGGTGCTGCTCCTGCCCGACGGCGATGAGGACCTGTGGAACGACACCTACCTCGACCTCGTCACCCTCGCCTGAGCCGCTGAGCCCCTGAGCGAGCTGCAGAGCCGCAGGGGGCTCACCTCGACCGGAAGCGCTCCTCGAGGAGCTCGTCCTCCTCGGCTTCGTCCCGTCCGCGCACGGTGGGACTGACGAAGCGATTGCGGCCGTACCGGCTGCCCGGCTGGCTGACCTTGGCCCCGGCGTCGAGGGCCGCCTTGTCGACGACGACGTACTCGGTGTCGGTCGTCGCGGTGGCCACCGCCTCGGCGTTCGCCTTGCGTTCCCTCCGCGCCGAGATCGACACGGCGATGATGATCATGATCCCGAACGCGAACCACTGGAGCATGTAGGACAGGTGGTTGCCGGGGTTGAGGTCGGGCGCCGGCAGGGGAGTGAGGCCCTCGGCCTGGGTTGCCCCCGTCGCCGCCTCCTCGGCGTAGACATTGGCGTACGCCTCGCCCATGCCGGGGATCCGGGCCGGGTCGATCGCCTTGATCATGCCGTCGGGATTGTCATCGTCGGAGCCGTCCTGGGCGATCTTCAGCCGCGCGGTGATCGTCTGCTCACCGGCCGGGGCCTCGGGCACCGCGGTCGATTCGGGCACCCATCCGCGCACGATCGCGATCGTCTCTCCGCTGGTCAGGGTGAACGGGACGACGACGTAGAAGCCGACCTTGTCGTTGACGGTGCGGTTGCGGGCGAGCACCGTGTCCTCGGTCTCGAAGCGCCCGGTCAGCGACACCGGCGTCCATTCCGCGGATTCCGGCAGCGTCGCCGAGGTCGACGGGAGCACCGCGGAGATGTCGACGGGAGCCGCCGAGTAGTTGGCATTGATCGTGTCGATCTCCGCCTGGCGTTCGGCGCGGCGGTCCTTCTGCCACAGCGCGAGGAACACGCACGCGATGACGACGATGATCGTCATCGCGATGTACTTGAGCCACCGGGCACTGAAGAGGAATGAGTAACGGGCCATCAGCCGGCGTCCTCCGGGATCTCGTCGACGGAAACATCGGTGCGATAGAAGCTGCGCAGGGTGAGGAACTCCCGCAGCTGGTCGAGGTGCTCGTCACAGGCGAGCCACACCTTGCGCCTGACAGGCGTGTGCAGGCGGGGGTTGTTCCACAGGATTGCCCGTGTCGCATCGGCTCGGCACCCCTTGGCCGAGCACCGCAGTGCCTCGGTCACCGGCGGCCACCCGCGCTCTCATCGTCGTCCTCGACGATCTCGCCGCTGCTCGAGGCGGTGAAGTGGTGTTCGCTCTCGGTCATCCGCGGGGATCGCTGTGCAGACGGACCCGCCGAGGCGGTGCCCGGGTCGGTCCCGTCGGTTCCCGCATCGCCTGTCCCGGGATCGACGGTCTCGCCGGGGATCGTCTCGCCTCGCGGCGCGCGCCCGGTCCCGGAGTCCTCCGCGGTCGCCTCACCGGGCTCTCCGCCGAGGGTGTCGCCGCTGATCGTCTCGCCGCGGCCGGGCGGCAGCTGGTCGAGGGGAGCGGAGTCGATGAGCGCCGAGCGGTCGTCGCGGGAGCGCTCCCGTCCGGCGTTGGCGAAGATGACAGCCGGATAGGGCAGGAGCACGGCGCCGGCGACGCAGATCCACATGAGGACGTGCTGCGAGGCGACGAACGCGAAATAGGCCGCCACGAAGCAGAGTGTGCGGATCCCCATGGTGATCGAATACTTGATGATCCTCGACTTCATATCGTCGTCGAGCGCAGTGTCTGCTGTGGTGATCTGCTGCGGGTGCTTGGCCATAACCTTCTTCACTCGGGTCTACCTACAAAATCATACGCTTCGTTTGTGGGAGCATGTCGAGGCCGCACCAAACACGGTAGGTTGGTCTCCGTACTGTCGTTCCAACAGAAGAGAGTCCCGTGTCAGAACCACGTGTAGTCCTCGTCACCGGAGGCAACCGCGGAATCGGCCGCACCATCGCCGAGGAGTTCCTCGCCAACGGCGACAAGGTGGCCGTGACCTCCCGCAACGGAGATGCCCCCGACGGCGCCCTGGCCGTCGCCGCCGATGTCACCGACTCCGCGTCCCTCGACGCCGCGTTCAGCGAGGTCGAGGAGAAGCTCGGACCCGTCGAGGTGGTCGTCGCCAACGCCGGCATCACCCGCGACAACCTGCTCATGCGCATGGGCGACGACGACTTCGCAGCGGTCATCGACACGAACCTCACCGGTGCCTACCGCACTGTGAAGCGCGCGATCACCAACATGATCCGCGCGAAGAAGGGCCGCATCGTCCTCATCTCCTCGGTCTCCGGCCTCTACGGCGTGCCCGGCCAGGCGAACTACTCGGCGTCGAAGGCCGGTCTCGTCGGCTTCGCCCGCTCGATCACCCGCGAGCTCGGTTCCCGCGGCATCACCGCCAACGTCGTCGCCCCGGGCTTCATCCGCACCGACATGACCGATGAGCTCGACGAGAAGCAGCAGAAGGACTACCTCGCGACCATCCCCGCCAAGCGCTTCGCCGAGGCCGACGAGGTCGCCCGCGTCGTCCGCTGGGTCGCCTCCGACGACGCCTCCTACATCTCCGGAGCCGTCATCCCCGTCGACGGCGGCCTCGGCATGGGACACTGACAACCACCCCCTGACCCCAGACACTGAGCAGCCTGACGCTGCACCAGCATCAGAGAACAGACTGAGAAAGGACCACCATGGGAATTCTTGACGGAAAGCGCATCCTCGTCACCGGAGTGCTCACCGAGGCGTCGATCGCCTTCGCCGCCGCCCGCATCGCCCAGGAGCAGGGAGCCGAGGTCATCCTCTCGAGCTTCGGCCGCCAGATGAAGATCACCCAGGTCATCGCCGAGCGCCTGCCCGTGACCCCGCGCGTCATCGAACTCGACGCCACGAGCGAAGAGGACCTCGCCGCTCTGCCCGAGCGCCTCGAGGGCAACATCGACGGCATCGTCCACGCGATCGCCTTCGCCCCCAAGGACGCCCTCGGCGGCGTCTTCCTCGACACCCCGTGGGAGTCGGTGCAGGCCGCCATCCAGGTCTCGGCGTACTCGCTCAAGGCGATCACCGTCGCCGCCCTCCCGGTGCTCAACCCGGGCGCGGGCATCGTCGGCCTGACCTTCGACGCGACGATCTCCTGGCCGGTCTACGACTGGATGGGCGTGGCCAAGGCCGCCTTCGAGTCGACCGCCCGCTACCTCGCGAAGTACGTCGGCGACAAGGGCATCCGCGTCAACCTCGTCTCCGCGGGACCGCTGAAGACGACGGCGGCGACCTCGATCCCCGGCTTCGGGACGCTCGAGGACATGTGGGGCGAGCGCGCCCCGCTCGGCTGGGACCAGAAGGACACGACGCCGGCCGGCAAGGCCATCGTCGCCCTCGTCTCCGACTGGTTCCCCGCGACGACCGGCGAGATGGTCCACGTCGACGGCGGATTCCACTCGACCGGCGCCTGAGACCATGCCCGTCCTCATCCTCGCCCGGCACGCGAAGGCCGAACCGAACGGTCCGACCGACTTCGAGCGCTCGCTGAGCGCGACCGGACTGGCCCAAGCCGTCGAGGCCGGGGCCGAGATCGCCGAGCGATGGTCACCCGAGGTGGCCATCGCCTCGGCGGCCCGGCGCACCACGCAGACCGGGCAGGCCGTCGTCGAGGCCGTCAACCGGGTGTCCGGCGGCGACCTCGAGCTCGTCCTCGACGAGTCCCTCTACGGCGGGGGAGTCGAGGACTGGATGGACGTGATCCGGTCGATCCCGGCGGCTGCGACGTGCGCGTACATCGTCGGCCACCAGCCCACCGTCGCCGAGGTGGTCGGTCACCTCTCCGCCGACGCCGGAGTCCCGGAGTCGTTCCGTCCCTCGTCGCTCGCGGTCTTCGACCTGCCGTCGTGGGACGTCGAACCCGGAGCCTACCCGGCCCCCGAGGTCACGTCGTTCCGAGGAATCTGACCACCTCGGCGAGATCGCGGGTGTCGATCACGACGTCCGCCGCCGCTCTCAGCGCCGGCTTCGCACAGAATGCGACCCCGAGCCCGGCCGCGCCGATCATGCCGATGTCATTGGCACCGTCACCGATCGCCACGGTCCGCTCGGGGTCGCAGTCGTATCGGGTGACGAGTTCGGTGAAGATCCGCTCCTTGGCCCCCGGGTCGATGACGGGACCCTGCGTGCGTCCCGTGAGCCGGCCCTCACTGACCTCGAGACCGTTCGCGTGGACCTCGGTGATGCCGAGGGTCTCAGCGATCGGGCCGATGACGGCGGTGAAGCCGCCGGAGACGAGGGCGACGACTCCGCCGGCGGCCTGCACGGCGGCGACGAGTTCGGCGGCTCCGCGGGTGAGCGTCACCCGCTCCCGGACCGCGTCGAGGACGGAGACGGGCAGACCGGCGAGCAGGGACACGCGCTCGGCCAGGGACGCCGCGAAGTCGAGCTGACCGGCCATCGCCCGTTCGGTGATGTCGGCGACCTGGGCGCCGACTCCGGCATGGTCGGCGATGAGGTCGATGACCTCTTCGTTGAGGAACGTCGAATCGACGTCCATGACGAGCAGCTGGACGGGGGCGGCGAGCGCGGGAGAGTCAGTCACCCTCTCATCGTAGCCACCGCGGTGACGTAGTCCGCGGCGGCAGGGTGGAGGCGGGAGAGCAGCTCGCCGAAGACCGGCGGGTCGAGTGTGGCCGGGGCGAGGACGGTGCGCATCCGCGCGTGGATGTCGAGGGCGGCGAAGATCGCCCGCGAATCGACGTCGAGCGGCAGGAGCGTCGTCAGCGGGTGCGTCGACGTCAGCTCTTCCTGCCAGTCCCGCCACGGCGCGGTCCGCCACTGCTCGGGCACGTCGATCGACTCGACGATCGACAGACCCTCCATGACGAGCAGCCGCAGCCGGCGCAGTGCCTCGGCGGGCGTCTCGACGGTGACGGGGCGATAGACGGACTCCCGGCACGCGATGACCTCGACGTTCGCCTCGGCGCCGAGCAGCATGATCCCCACCTGATCGGCGCCCCGGTGGAGGACGATGGGGGCGGGGTGACGACCGACGCGCGCACGGTCCTCCTTCGCGACCGGCGGGGTGGTGTGCGGCAGGGAGGGATGGTGGAGGGCGAGACGGGCATGGGTGATCCCAGCCGCCTGCGCGGCCGCGGCGAAGAGGAGGAGACCGGTCGGGCCAGGCGTCTCCAGGACGGCATCGGAGACGATGAGAGGAACATCACGTTCGGCGTCGAGGAAGGCAGTGCTGACCTCGTCGGGGGCCCGGGTCCCCGACAGGCGGTGATTGAGTGCGAGCGTGAGCAGCAGCGAGTCGAGCAGTGAGTCCATGTCGGACCAGAATAGACCCACCGCTGAGATAGAGTTGGGTGATATGAGTGATGTGCTGACTGTGGATTCCGTGTCCGTGCGCCGCGGGGAGAGCTTCCTCCTCCGAGACTTCTCCCTCACCGTCTCCGAAGGCCAGCATTGGGTCGTCCTCGGCCCCAACGGCGCCGGCAAGACGACGCTGCTCGAACTCGCAGCAGGACGCATGCATCCCACGTCGGGCAAGGTCGGCATCCTCGGGGAGCGCCTCGGACGGGTCGACGTCTTCGAGCTGCGTCCGCGCATCGGCTACGCCTCGACCGCCCTGGCCGGGCGCATCCCGAACTCCGAAGCCGCCCTCGACACGGTGCTCACCGCCGCCTACGGCGTCACCGGTCGCTGGGTCGAGCAGTACGACGAGACCGACATCGACCGTGCCAAGGATCTGCTCGAGGCCTTCAACATCACCCACCTCGCCGAGCGCACCTTCGGCACCCTCTCGGAAGGTGAGCGCAAGCGCGTCCAGATCGCCCGTGCGCTCATGACCGACCCCGAACTCCTCCTCCTCGACGAACCCGCCTCCGGCCTCGACCTCGGCGGTCGCGAGGAGCTGCTGAGCGCGCTCACGGAGATCCTCTCCTCGAAGTGGGCTCCGGCGACGATCATGGTCACCCACCACGTCGAGGAGATCCCCGTGGGCATCACCCACGCGCTCCTCCTCGGCGGTGGGAAGGCGGTCGCGGCGGGTCCGCTCGATGAGACGCTCACGGCGGAGAACCTCTCGGAGACCTTCGGCCTCGACGTCAAGCTCACCCGCGACGGCGATCGCTTCCACGCGCGCTCCCAGTCGTGAACCGCGGCTGACAGCGTGGAGATCTGGCAGATCGCACTCATCATCCTCGCCGGCATCGGCGCCGGGGGGATCAATGCCGTCGTCGGATCCGGGACGCTCATCACGTTCCCCGTCCTCGTCGCCTTCGGGGTGCCCCCGGTCGTGGCGACGATGAGCAATGCCGTGGGCCTCGTCCCCGGCAACATCGCCTCGTCGTTCGGGTACCGGGAGGAGCTCAAGGGGCAGTGGAAGCGGTTCGCCGGGTTCGTTCCCGCCTCCCTGGCCGGGTCCCTCCTCGGTGCCTATCTGCTCCTCCACCTGCCCGAGGACGCGTTCGAGACGATCGTGCCGATCCTCCTCGTCCTCGCCGTCGTCATGGTCGTCGGCCAGCCCTACCTCTCCCGGTACCTCAAGGAGCGGGCGCTGCGGCGGGAGGCCACCGAGGCGGTCGTTGCCCCCTCTGCGCTCGACGGCTCGGGTGCGGGGCTTGGACCGGCGAAGTACACGGTCGCGCTCATCATCATCTTCCTCACCGCGATCTACGGCGGATACTTCGCCGCGGCGCAGGGGATCATCCTCGTCGCCCTGCTCGGGCTCGTCCTCACCGACGACCTGCAGCGGCTCAACGGGCTGAAGAACGTCCTCGTCCTCGTCGTCAACACCGTCTCGGCGACGACGTACATCATCGTCGGTCACGACCGGATCAACTGGACGGCAGTCGTCTGCGTAGCCGGGGGCTCGCTCATCGGCGGCTACATCGGTGCCCGGGTGGGACGGAAGTTCTCCCCGGGTCTGCTGCGGGCGGTCATCGTCGTCCTCGGCATCGTGGCGATCGTGCGGATCCTCACGCTGTGAGCGGCGCTCAGATGGGGGACAGGCAGTGAACACTCCGGCGAAGGCTCCGCTGACCCGGGAGCAGATCATCGCACGGGCGGCGGAACTCGGGATCGCTGCCGACCGCCTGCACTTCTTCGACGCTGCCGAGGTCGGCGGGGCAGACGCGGGTGCGGCCGGGGGCGCTGGTGCTGCGGCCGGGGCGGCGCTGGCCGATTACGCGGCCGGGGCGGCGCTGGCCGATTACACGGACCTCACCGACGTCGCCCTGCGCAGTGTCCGCGAACCGGCCGAGGGCCTCTTCATCGCCGAATCCTCGAAGATCATCCGCCGTGCCCATGCCGCGGGCATGGCACCGCGGTCATATCTGACGAGCCCGAAGTGGCTCTTCGATCTCGCCGATCTCATCGCCGGCAATGACGCCCCGATCCACATCGGCACCGACGACGCCGTCGAGGTGCTCACCGGTTTCCACCTCCACCGCGGGGCACTCGCGGCGATGGAGCGCCCGGTCCTGCCCCCGCTCACCGATCTGCTCGCCGAGGCCCGCCGGGTCGTCGTCATCGAGGACGTCGTCGACCATACGAATGTCGGCGCGATCTTCCGTTCGGCCGCGGCCTTCGGCGTCGACGCCGTGCTCGTCACGCCGCGGTGCGCCGACCCCCTCTACCGCCGGTCGATCCGGGTGTCGATGGGCACGGTCTTCCAGGTCCGGTGGACGCGCATCGACCCGTGGCCGGGTGGGGCTGCGACCCTGCGGGAGCTCGGGTTCCACGTCGCCGCCCTCGCCCTCGACGAGGACTCGGTCTCGATCCAGGAGTTCGCGGCCACCGCCCCGGAGCGCACCGCCGTCGTCTTCGGCACCGAGGGCGACGGACTGGCGAGGGCGACGATCGCCGCCGCCGATTCGACGGTGATGATCCCGATGAGCGGGGGAGTCGACTCCCTCAACGTCGCCGCCGCCTCGGCGGTCACGTGCTTCGCCCTGCAGGGTCGGTGAGTCAGCGGGCGTGCGACAATGACGCTATGACGTCCGTCACACCGACCGTCGACGACCTCGAGGCGATGCGGGGCAGGCTCACCGCTTTCTGCTACCGGATGCTCGGCAGTGCCGCCGACACCGACGATGCGGTGCAGGAGACGATCATCCGCGCCCACGGTGCTCTCGACCGCTTCGACCCCGCCCGGGGCCGGCTCTCGACGTGGATGCACCGGATCGCCGCGAACATCTGCATCGACCTCGCCCGCAGCGCCGCGCGCCGTGAACTCGCTGTCGATCTCGGTCCCGCCCGCACGCGCGCCGACTCCGCTGACCTCGGCGAGCCGCTGCCCGCCGCTCGCTTCGTCGAGCCGATGCCCGACGCCGCAGTGATCTGCGCCGACGATCCGGCCGACATCGTCGCCCAACGGCAGTCGGTGCGGCTCGCCTTCGTCGCCGCCCTCCAGTGTCTGGCGCCGCGCCAGCGCGCGACCCTCCTGCTGCGGGAGGTGCTCAGCTTCGACGCCGCTGAGACCGCCGACATCCTCGACACGAGCGTGTCCGCCGTCAACAGCGCCCTGCAGCGGGCCCGAGCGCGGCTGTCCGCGGCGTCGCCCGAACCCCTCGCCCAGCAGTCCCTCGCCGATCCCGACCAGCAGCGACTGCTTGACGACTACGTCGCCGCCTTTGAAGCCCACGACGTCGCCGGGCTCAAACGTGTGCTCCGGGAGGACCTGCGGATGTCGATGCCGCCGTTCTCGTGGCGGCTTGAGAGTCGTGAGGAGTACCTGGCTGTCTTCGCCGCCGCCGATGCCTGCGTCGGCGATCGTCTCCTGCGCGTGCCGATCAACGGCACGGCCGGGTTCGGGCAGTACCGCCGCGAGGGCGGTGTCCTCCACCCGTTCGCGCTCGTCGTCGCCGAGATCAGTGATGGGGCGATCGCCGAGATCGTCACGTTCCTCGGCACAGGTGACCGGTTCACGGAGTTCGGGCTGCCGCTGCGCCTCGAGCCGGACTCTGTGGGGTCGGAACGCCGCTGACCAGGACCGATCGAATCTGGGGAGGAAATTTTCCCCGAACCGATGAATCGCGTGCCCTTCATCCGTATCAGGAGTATGACTGAGAACATGAATGAGAAGCTCATCCGCAGCGAGACCATTGCCGAACGCACCCGGCTAACCGATCTGCTCGCCGGCCTCACCGAGGAGCAGTGGGCGACGCCCTCGCTCTGCGAGGGGTGGCGGGTGAGAGAGGTCGCCGCTCACCTCTCGATGCCCTTCCGGCTGAGTGTGCCCCAGTTCCTCTTCGGCGTGGTGAGCAACGGCTTCCGGTTCGATCGGTTCGCCGATCGGAGGGCGAGAGCCGACACGGAGCAGCTCTCGGATGCGCAGCTGCTCGCTGTCCTGCGGAACAACATCGACACCGACTGGCGGCCACCGGGAGGCGGCGTCGCCGGCGCGCTCAGCCACGATGTCATCCACGGCCTCGACATCACCGAACCACTCGGACTGCCGGCGGCGCCTCCCGAGCGGATCCGTCTCGTCCTCGACAACGCGGGGGAGCGGAACCTCTCCCATTTCGGCGTCGACCTCACCGGTTCGCGGCTCATCGCCGACGACGTCGACCTCACCCTCGGGGAGGGACCGCGCGAGATCCGCATGAGCGCCAAGGAGATGCTGCTGACGGTGACGAAGCGTGCCGGTGGCGCGGTGGTGTAGCGGGATTGCCCCGCGCTCAGCGACCGGCCTGCTGCCGCAGCCAGTTGAGGTCGCGGGCATCGACGATGACGGAGCGGAGCGCCGCGATCTCCCGCCACGCTGCGGCGAGGTCGTCGTCGGTGAGTTCGACGGCGAGCTCACCGGACTGGGAATCGTCCTCATCGAGGTAGGCAGCCCCGGGTGCCGCGGCACCGAGATTCGGCGACCCGAGCAGGGCGCGACGGCCGACGAAGAAGCAGTGCGTGCGCAGACGGTCGACATGCTGGATCTGGACTCCGGTGTCGAGGAGGCGCTGGAGACCGTCGACCGAGAGATAACCGCCGGCGACGGCCACGGGATCGATCGTCGTCACCACTGCCCACGTCCGCGGAGAGCCTGCGGCCGCCTCGGCGATGCGCTCACCGAAACTGCGGGCGAGGTGAGGGCTGACGAGGATGACGTCCTCGTCGGGAGCGGCGAAGGCGCGCTCGAGCCAGGCGGCCGGATCACTGATGACGCGCATCGCTGAGCTCATGCCACCAGGGTACGCGCACTCCGCCCGGTTGGGGAGGTCCCGCGGTGACCCGCCTCGGCGAGCAGTCCCGATGGACGACCTCAGCGCTGAGGTGATGTGACCTCCGCATGAACACCTCGGGAACACCCGTCGCCGCCTCCGCCCTCTCGGGCGTGCTGGGGCCGCGCGGTCGCGGGACTGTATAGAGTTGTGAGAGCCGTTGCCGGAGACAGAGAGGCGATGGCGGAGAGACCGGCGCTGTGACAGCACAGCCGCCCCGTATGAGGAGATCAGTGGACCGCACGACCCTAGCCCAAGCCCTGGAGACCGGACGCATCACAGGGGAGGTGGCGACTCCGCGGGACAACAACCTCGACCACATGCGGCGCTTCCTCACCGGAGAACGCCAGTTCGACTTCGGGGTGACCCTCACCGAGGACTGGGACTTCGACTCCGTCTTCGCGCTCATGGTCGAGCGTGCGGGTCTGCGCCCGGAGAAGGACTTCACCCACGGGGTCGACACGATCTCGACCGAGCGCTGCATCGACGCCCTCGAACGACTCGCGGCCGCCATCGGCGACGTCGCCCGGACCGGAGGACGGATCCTCTTCGCCACCGGCCACCCGGCAGGCCTCCTGCCCGTGCACATGGCCATCGCCGAAGCGGCTGAGGAGCGCGGGGCTGTGATCGTGCGCCAGTCGTCCTCGGTCCCGCTGCCCGAACTCGGCGGCGACCTGCGCGAGATCGACCGGGTCTGGGTCTGGCAGCTCCACGGCGGCACCCCGCACACGCATCTGGCCGAACCGATGCAGACCCTGCTCGACGACCT
The DNA here is from genome assembly GCF_005502845.1 of Brevibacterium sp. 2SA. Classification (NCBI taxonomy): domain Bacteria; kingdom Bacillati; phylum Actinomycetota; class Actinomycetes; order Micrococcales; family Brevibacteriaceae; genus Brevibacterium; species Brevibacterium sp. 2SA. Next base: position 190,717 of record NZ_SCMW01000001.1, read on the forward strand.
CGCGCGCCGGGGCGAGCCGCTGCCCGACCTCATCGTCGCCGATCACGGCTGGGCCGGGGCCGCCTCGGCGAGGGGACTGCGCACCGTCGGCTATGCCGACTGCAACGATCCGGCGCTCTTCGTCGCCGAGGCCCAGGGTGCCATCGAGACGGTCGTGCCCCTCGATGACGACGTCGACCCCTACCTCTACGGTCCGCTCGTCGAGTTCGTCCTCGACCGGGCCGGCCTCGAACGGGCAGAACTCGACTGAACTGAACTCGGTTGAGCAGAACTCGACTGAGCAGGAGCGGAAGGCGCCAGGTGAGACTTGGCGCCGCCGGGTGAGTCCGGGCGCCGTCCTCAGTTGATCGTTGTCGCCAGGCCCTCGATCACCTCGGCGCCCGGCAGCGACGCGAGAGCCGCACCGGAGAGCAGGAGCTTCGACCCGCGGATGCCGGAGCCGATGATGAGCTCATCGGCCTCGGCGACGCGGGAGTCGATGAGGATCCGGTAGGTGCCTGGCAGACCGATCGGGCCGATGCCGCCGTACTCCATGCCGGACTCGCCGACGGCCCGGTCCATCGGCAGGAACGATGCCTTGCGGACGTCGAGGAGCTTCTTCACGCGCTTGTTGACGTCGGCTCGGGTGTCGGCGAGGACGAGGCAGGCGGCGATCCGCTCCTCGCCCGAGCGGGCACCGGCGACGAGGACGCAGTTCGCCGAGGTCTCCGGGCCCAGCCCGGTCGCGGCGAGAAGGGCCGCGGTGTCGGCGATCTCGGGATCGATCGCGAAGACCTCGACGTCACCGGTGACCGTCGGCAGAGCCGCGGCCGTCGGGGCGGCCATGAGGTCGGGTGCCTGCGCGGCGGGGCGAACGTCGAACTGGGCGCTGAGACGGGCCCGGGTGGGGAGGGCAGTGTTCATGCCCACAGTCTAGGAGACCGGTGTCGAATCGCATTGGGGGCCTGCGTCGGTTAGACTGGACTGTCGGTTCGCGTCCGGTTCCTACGGCGCGAAGCGTTTTCAGCAGACGAATTCGGGCACTGGCGGATGGGTCGGACCCATACCAGGCGCCTGAGCGGATTCAGCAAAGGTAAGAATATGAAGAAGGACATCCACCCGGAATACGCGCCGATCGTGTTCAACGACCTCGCGTCCGGCACCAAGTTCCTCACGCGCTCGACCGCGAAGAGCGACAAGACGATCGAGTGGGAAGACGGCAACACCTACCCCGTCATCGACGTCGAGATCTCCAGCGCCTCGCACCCGTTCTACACGGGCAAGCAGCGCATCCTCGACTCCGCGGGCCGCGTCGAGAAGTTCAAGGACCGCTACAAGGGCTTCGGCAAGCGCTGATCCCCCTCGCGGTTCCCACCGCGAATCTGCGAACGCGAAACTGCCCCGCACACCAAGTGGTGTGCGGGGCAGTTCTGCATCCCAGGGGCGTCCCCGCGGGGAGGCCCCGGGCGCGGTGGGCCTCAGGCCGCAGTGGCGTTCAGGCGACGGTCACGGCGACCTCGGCCGACGGCGTCGTGCGGGCGGCCGGGTGGAGGAGCGAGGACACGCCGGTGGCGTTGTCGAGGCTCGCTGCGATCCCGTGGGCGACGGTCTCCTTGGCCTTGACGACGGCGTCGGGGATCGACAGTCCCGTGGCGATGCCGGCGGCGATCGACGAGGCGAACGAGCAGCCGGCGCCGTTGACGAGCTTGTCGTTGACCTTGCGCGAGCGCAGGGTCGTCACGGTCTGGCCGTCGAAGAGGATGTCGATGGCGTCCTCACCGGCCAGGCGCGCTCCGCCCTTGACGACGACGTTCTGAGCTCCCTGCCCGTGGATGATCTGCGCGGCCTCGATCATGCCCTCGACGGAGTCGATGGGGTCGATGCCGGCGAGCACGGCCGCCTCTTCGAGGTTCGGGGTGATGACGGTGGCCAGGGGCACGAGGTTCTCGACGAAGAGGTCGCGGAGGTCGACCATCGACCCGGAGCCCTTGCACACAAGGACGGGGTCGAAGACGTACGGCAGCTGATTGTCCTTGAGGTCCTCGGCGAGGACGAGGGCGGACTCGACCGAGCCGAGCATGCCGGACTTGATCGCGTCGAAGCGGTGGATCGCGAGTGCTGAGGCGAGCTGGCGATTGACGACCTCGGGCTCGATGAAGTCGATCGCGTGGTTGAACGAGTCCTCCGGGTCGAAGGTGACGATGCAGGTGACGACGGCGGTGCCGAAGGCACCGTACTCCTCGAACATCTTCAGGTCGGCTTCGAGTCCGGCCCCGCCGGAGACGTCGGAGCCGGCGATGGTGAGCAACTTGGCGGTCATGGTGGTCCTTTCGGGAAAAACTGTCGACGAGAAGTCTACGCGCCCGCGTATCCGCGCTGACGCCATGCCTCGTAGACGGCGATCGAGGCGGAGTTCGCGAGGTTGAGGGAGCGCCGGCCCGGCAGCATCGGGATCCGCACCCGCAGGTTCACGTGCTCATCGTCGACGACGGCATCGGGCAGACCCGTCGACTCCTGACCGAAGAGGAGGACGTCGCCGTCCGCGTAGGCCACCTCGGCGAAGGAGTCGGACGTGTGCGTCGTGAACGCGATGACCCGCCTGTCGCCGAGGACCTCCCACAGGTGGTCGAGATCGGGATGGACCGTGACGTGGGCGAGGTCGTGGTAGTCGAGACCTGCCCGCCGCAGCTTCGCGTCCGTGAGATCGAAGCCGAGCGGTTCGACGAGGTGGAGGTGTGCCCCGGTGACGGCGGCCAGACGGATCGCATTGCCGGTGTTGCCGGGGATCTCGGGGGTGTGGAAGACGATGTCGATGCTCATATCACTGACATCATCTCACCTCGGTCAGTAATGATCCTCGCCGAGGCGGTCACCGGAGTCCCGGCGCACGAGAAGGTATCCCTGCCGGGTCGACTCGGGGAAGCGGCCGGCGGCGTCGGGTTCGCGTTCGAGCCGGGTGACGGGAGAGAAGCCGTGGGGACGGAGGCGCTCGAGCACGTCGTCGAGACTGCGGCGGTGGAAGTCGAGGTCGACGTCGAACCCGGCGAGGTCGGAGAAGTGGTCGACGGAGTCGCCGAGTTGGAAGGCGAGCTGGAAGTACCCGCCGGCGCGGAGCACGCGCGCCGCCTCGGCGAAGACCTGATCGAGGTCGTCATCGGGGACGTGGATGATCGAATACCACGCGACGAGGCCGGAGAAGCTGCTCGCCGGATACGGCAGGCACGTCATCGAACCGGTCGTGAACTCGAGATCGGAGTAGAGGCTGCGGGCGGAGGCGATCATCTCCGGGGAGAGATCGAGACCGGTCGCGTCGAGGCCGAGCCCGGTGAGGAACGCCGTGATCCGCCCCGGTCCGCTGCCGAGATCGAGGGTCTCGGGGTGCCCGGTGGCAAGGACGAGTTCGGCGAAGGCGCCGAGAACGGCGCGATCGTGGGGCTTGGCGGTGAGCTCGGCGGAGACCCAGTCCGTGTAGGTCTTGGCGATCGCGTCATAGGAGGTGCGGGTCGCGGTCACGTAGTCGGAGGCGTTCATGCCCTGAGCCTAGACCGTGCCGGGCACAAACGAAACGCCTCCGCGGGGACAGCGCGCCCTGACGGCCCTGTGTCCCCGTGGGGACGCTTCGCCCGGTGCGGATGGGTCAGTCCGGTGCGGATGGGTCCGTCCGGTGCGGACCGGATGACCGCCTCGGCGCTCTATAGGATGGAGATCGGACATCCGCCGAGGTGAAGGGGCTCGCCGCCACATGCGCACCGAACAGCAGGCACTCAAGGTCTCCCTGGCCGCGATCCTCCTCGTGTCCGTGCTCGGGATCGGCTTCGGACTCGTCTCCGGGTCGTTCGCGATCCTCTTCGACGGCGTGTTCTCCCTCATGGACGCGGTGATGTCGGTCGTCTCGCTCACCGTGGCCGGTCTCATCTCACGGTCGGTGACGAACCGACTGTCGCTGCGCACGCAGAACGCGTTCACGATGGGATTCTGGCACTTCGAGCCGATCGTCCTCCTCATCAATTCGGTGCTCATGATGGGCGTGGCCGCCTACGCCCTGTTCCAAGCGGTCTCGGCGCTGCTCAGCGGCGGGCGCCCGGTCGACTTCGGCCCCGCCGTCGTCTACGCCGCAGTCGTCGTCCTCATCACCGCCGTCATGGGCACCCTCGAACACCGGGCGAACCGGCGGATCGGCTCCGAGTTCGTCGCGATGGACGTCAAGGGGTGGATCATGGCCGGCGGCGTCACCGGTGCCCTGCTCGTCGCGTTCATCATCGGCATGCTCATCGACGGCACCGAGGCCGCCTGGCTCATGCCCTACGTCGACCCGGCCGTCCTCACCGTCGTCGCCGCCGTCCTCATCCCCGTGCCGCTGTCGACGGCGCGCCGTGCCCTGGCCCAGGTCTCCCTCGTCACCCCGCCCGCGCTGCGGAAGGACGCCGAGGCGGTCGCCCGAGACATCTGCGCGGCCGAGGGCTTCGACGACTTCCGGGTGTATGCGACGGCGCAGGGCCGTGCGCGGACGATCGAGATCGTCTTCTACGTTCCCCGCGGTCTGCCTGCCCGTCCGCTCGAGGACTGGGATCGTATCCGCGACGAGGCCGAGGCGCGCCTCGGCGGCGACGATCCGCACGCGTGGATCACGGTGTCCTTCACGACGAAGGAGGCCCCGGCGCTGCCCGAGTGAGGCAGAGGGCAGGGACGGGACCGGACTCGGGCGCTCAGTGCTCGGGTCCGTATGAACCCGTACATTCCGTATCTGCCGAAGATGCGACACGCCCGAGCGAACGCAGCTGCCGCCTGAATGTTGCCTATTTCGAACACTAGTTCGATAATAGATGTCATGTCCGCTGCACCACTCGTCGAACAGCTCAGCCGGGAGATGGGGATCTCCACGGCAACGTCCCTGTTCGACGGCCATCCGCCTCGGCCCGTGCATCCCGTGCTCGCGCCGATCTTCCGTCGCGGCGGTCTGCCGCGCGGGGAGATCGTCTCCCTGACCGGCGGACAGTCGCTCAGCTGCGCCCTGGCGACGGTCGCGGCGGCCACCCGGGAGCAGAAGTGGTGCGCCGGCATCGGCCTCGGCGAACCGGCGGTGTCCTCGATCGCCGACCTCGGCGTCGACCTCGACCACTTCGTCAATCTCGTCACCCCACCGCAGGACTGGCTGCGGGTGGCCTCGATCCTCATCGAATCCTTCGACATCCTCCTCGTCGATCCCGCCTACCAGCCGAGCGCGGGCGAGCGCGCCCGTCTGCTGGCCAAGGTCCGCGAGAGGAAGATGAGCTTCATCAGTCTCACGCCGCTGCAGGGGAGCACGGAGCAGATCGAGATCACCGACGTCCACTGGTCGGGCACCGACCACGGGCACGGCCGACTGCGCTCGTGCCTCGTCGAAGCCCGCTCGCAGACCGGAGTCCACCGCTTCCTCCTCCCCGGACCCGACGGCACCCCCGCGCCGGCCTCCGCCGGGCAGGATGCCGTGCCGGGTGCCGGGCCGAGTGCCGAACCAGCCGTCGGGCCCGGCCCAGAGCAGAGGCCGGTGATCCGCAGTGTCAGCTGACACGCGCACCCTCGTCCTCACCGTCCCCGACTGGCCGGCGGTGGCCGCTGCCGTCGAGCATGACCTCAGTCCCGGCACCCCGGTCGCCGTCCTCCACGCCGGCAAGGTCATCGCCGCCAACGCTCCGGCCCGGACCGCCGGCATCGCGGTGGGCAACAACAAGCGCGCCGCGGGCTTCCGCTGTCCCGAGGCGCAGATCCTCGTGTGGGACGAAGACGTCGACAACCGGCACTTCTCGGCCGGGGTGGGGGCGCTCGAAGACCTCGTCGCCCGGTTCACCCTGCTCGCTCCGGGAACCCTCGCCGTTCCCCTCGACGCTCTGCGGCACGGCTATGCCGACGAAGCCGACGCCGTCGAGGCCCTCATCTCCGCGCTCGTCGCGACGACCGGCTGGGAGTTCTTCCCCGGCATCGCCGACACCGTCTTCGCCGCCCGGATCGCCGCCGGCAGGGCCACACGTGTCCCGCCGGGGGAGACCGTGGCGTTCCTCAGCGCCCAGCCGATCACCGCCCTCGAGGTCACCGGGGAGAACTGGACCGACCTCATCGACGTCTTCGTCCACCTCGGCCTGCGGAGTCTGGGCGCCTTGGCCGCCCTTGACGCGACCGATGTGATGTCCCGGTTCGGCCCTGCCGGTCGGCGCGCCCACGATCTCGCCTCGGGTCGTCCCGGCAGGCCCCTGCGCGACCACCTCCGCACGGAGGACCTCCAGGTCGAGAGCGTCCTCGACGTCCCCACCACCCGCAGCGACACCCTCGGCTTCCTCGCCCGGCAGCTCGCCGCCGACCTGCTGACCCGGGTGCGCGCGGGAGGCCTCGTGTGCACGCAGATCACCATCGACCTCCGCGCCGCCGGCGACCGCTCCGCGCGGCGGACATGGCGCATCGAGGACATGACCGAGAACGCCATCGCCGACCGGCTGCGGTGGCAGGCCGAAGGCTGGCTGGCCGGCCTCGGCCGTCCCCGCACCGGAGGCCGGAACCTCGGCAGGGGCCGGAGCTTCGGCGGCCCGACCGACGACGGCGATGACCCCGGCCCCGATCCCGAGGACTTCTCCGAGGAGGGGATCACCGCGCTCGGCCTCATCGCCGCGGAGCTGACGACACCGGTGGGTGCGACGAAGAGCCTCTTCGACGAGAACACGGGGCAGATCACCCACACCCTCGAACGCCTGCAGGGCCTCTTCGGCCCCGACGCCGTCCTCGTGCCCCGCCTGCAGGGCGGCTGGGATCCAGCCGAGACGAACCTCTGGACCCCGTGGCAGCAGACCGCCGCCCCGGCCCGGGACCCGCAGGCTCCCTGGCCGGGATCGCTGGGCACCCCGCGGCCGACGACCGTCGACCGGGTCGCCGTCGATGTGCTCGCCGCCGGAGGCCTTCCCGTCGAGGCGCGTCCCGCAGGCCTCGGCGCCGCCCCGCAGACGATCCGTTTCCCGACCGGGACCACCGAGGCGATCGTCGACTTCTCCGGCTCGTGGCCGATCGAATCCGGGTGGTGGGATCCGTCCCGGTCGACGTACCGGACACGGCTGCAGGTCGTCACGGAGTCCGGTCAGGCGCTGCTGCTGAGCCGCGAATCCGGCCAGTGGTATCTCACGGGACGGTACCGCTGATGGGATTCTCGAACCCGCGCACCCCGTGGTCGGAACTCGCCCGACGTCTCGAAGGCAAACCGACCGGACGCACGCAGGCAGGTGGCAAACAGACCGGCGGCACTCCGGCAGACAGCACGCCGACCCCCTCCGGCTCGAACCGCACCCCGGTCGACAAGCACGCCGACGGCTCCGACGCCCCGGCCTTCTCCCGCCCGGACCGCTACCCGGTCTCCGTCGGCCCGCGCGGCCCCGACGGCCTCGCCCGCTACCCGGGAGCCCTCGGAGACAGCTCGGGCGTCGGCGGCCCGATTCTCCTGCCCTCGGCGACCCGACCGTGGGCGGAGCTGCACGTCCACTCCCAGTTCAGCTTCCTCGACGGGGCCTCCGACCCCGAGGACCTCGTCACCGCCGGTGCCGCCGCAGGCCTGACCGCGATGGCCCTGACCGACCACAACGGACTCTACGGGGCCGTCCGCTTCGCCCATGCCGCCGCCGAGGCGGGACTGCCCACCGTCTTCGGTGCCGAGCTCTCCGTCGGGCTGAGCGAGAAGATCCCCGGCCAGACCGATCCCGCGGCCACGCACCTGCTCGTCCTCGCCCGCGGAGTCGCAGGCTACCGCAGCCTCTCGGCGGCGATCACGCAGGCGAACCTCGCCGGGGAGAAGAACCGCCCCGTCTTCGACCTCGAGGAGCTCGCCGCGGCCAGTGCGGACTGGATGATCCTCACCGGCTGCCGCAAGGGCCCCCTGCGTCGGGCGCTGCGCGACCCCGACGGCGGGCTGGGCGCCCTGCGGCGGCTGAGTGCGCTCTTCGGTCCCGACCACGTCGCGGTCGAACTCAGCCGCGACGGCACCCCGGACGACGACGAGCGGCTGCGTCACCTGACCGATCTGGCCGCCCGGACGGGACTGCCGACCGCGGCCAGCAGCAACGTCCACTTCGCCACGCGGGCGCACTGGCGCTCAGCACAGGTGCGGGCCTCCGTGCGGTCGCGGCGCTCCCTCGACGACCTCGCCGGGTGGCTGCCGGCGACAGCGGTGGGCCGCATCCACACAGGAGAGGAGATGGCGGCGCAGTTCCCCGCCGCCGCACTCGACGGGGCCGTGCGGATCGGCGAGGAGTGCGCGTTCACCCTGAGCTCGGCCCGCCCCGAACTGCCCAAGGCGCCGATGCCCGATGACCGTGAGGCCGAGGAGTACCTGCGGGAGCTCGTCACCGACTGCGGCCTCGCCCGCTACGGGACGCGGGCGGAGCATCCGCGGGCCTGGGAGCAGCTCGACCGGGAGATGGACATGATCGCCCGGCTCGGGTTCTGCGGGTACTTCCTCATCGTCCACGACATCACGAGCTTCTGCCATCGGGAGGCGATCTTCTGCCAGGGCCGGGGATCGGCGGCGAACTCCGCGGTCTGCTATGTCCTCGACATCACCGCCGTCGACGCGGTCAAGCACAACCTCCTCTTCGACCGCTTCCTCTCCCCGGACCGCAAGGGCTACCCCGACATCGACATCGACATCGAATCGGGCCGGCGGGAGGAGGTCATCCAGTACGTCTACGACCACTTCGGGCGGGAGCGGGCGGCCCAGGTCGCCAACGTCATCACCTACCGGGCGAAGTCGGCGATCCGCGACGCCGCCTTCAGCCTCGGCTTTGCCCCGGGGCAGCAGGACGCGTTCTCGAAGGCGAGCAACCGCTGGTCGACCCTGCCCGAGGCCGCGGACTCCCCGGTGCCGGCCCAGGTCATCGACGTCGCCGGTGACCTGCTCGGCTCGCCCCGCCACCTCGGCATCCACTCCGGCGGGATGATCCTCGCCGACCGTCCCATCGGCGAGGTCGTGCCCATCGAACATGCGACGATGGACCATCGCACCGTCGTCCAATGGGACAAGGACGACTGCGCGGCGATGGACCTCGTCAAATTCGACCTCCTCGGCCTCGGGATGCTCACCGCCCTCCACGAGATGGTCGACCTCGTCGACCGGCACACCGGGGAGCGCATCGACCGCGCCCTCATCGACGATGAGGACCCGCGGGTGTACGAGATGCTCTGCCGGGCCGACGCCGTCGGCGTCTTCCAGGTCGAGTCCCGCGCCCAGCTCGCGACCCTGCCCCGCCTGCGACCGCTCGAGTTCTACGACCTCGCCGTCCAGGTCGCGCTCATCCGCCCCGGCCCCATCCAGGGCGGGTCGGTCCACCCCTACATCCGACGGCGGCAGGGACTCGACGCGGTCGAATACCTCCACCCGCTGCTCGAGAAGTCCCTGGCCAAGACGTGCGGGGTCCCGCTGTTCCAGGAGCAGCTCATGCAGATGGCCATCGACGTCGGCGGCTTCTCCGGGGCCGACGCCGACCGGCTGCGGCAGGCGATGGGCTCGCGCCGCTCCCAGCGGAGGATGGCCGAGCTCGCGGAGAAGTTCCGCACCGGGGCCCAGGAGCGCGGCGTCGGCGCGGAGACCGCGGAGAAGATCTTCGACACGATCGCGGCGTTCGCGAACTACGGGTTCCCCGAATCGCATGCGATCAGCTTCGCCAACCTCGTCTACCAGTCCGCATGGTTCAAATACCATCACCATGCCGCGTTCACCGCGGGCCTGCTGCGCGCCCAGCCGATGGGCTTCTACTCCCCGCAGTCGCTCATCGCCGACGCCCGCCGGCACGCGGTGCCGATCCTGCCCGTCGACCTCAGCCGCTCCTCGGCCGGCACCGATCTCGAGGCCACGGAGACCGGGGAGCTGGGGATCCGGCTCGGCCTCGACTCGGTCTCCCATGTCGGCTCCTTCGCCGAGGTGATCGTCGCCGAACGCGAACACGCGCCGTTCGCCTCGGTGGCCGACCTCGCCGAACGCACCGGCATCGGGAAGCAGGCCCTCGAAGGACTCGCCACCGCCGGGGCCCTGTCCGGCTTCGACCTCGACCGGCGGCAGGCGCTGTGGCTGGCCGGGGGCGTCGCCGGATCCCATCCGGGCGTGCTGCCGGGCACGGGCGCCGTCTCCCACGCCCCGGCCCTGCCGACGATGGACGCCTTCGAGACGACCCTGGCCGAGCTCTTCTCCACCGGGATCACCGTCGACGGCTATCCCACGGAGATCCTCCGGCAGTCGCTGCGCGAACGCGGGTACGCCTCGACGGCCGATGCCGCCGCTGCCCCCGACGGCAAGCGGATGACCGTCGCCGCGCTCGTCACCCACCGGCAGCGCCCGGCGACCGCCTCGGGGATCACCTTCATCAACCTCGAGGACGAGTTCGGGATGCTCAACGTCGTCGCCACCGCCGGGCTGATGAAGCGGTTCCGGGCGGTCGCGACCTCCCGCAACGCCCTCGTCGTCACCGGGCTCATCCAGCGCGGCGGAGACGTCGTGAGCCTCTATGCCCATAAGCTCGTCCCGCTCGAGGTCCAGCTGCCGACGAAGGCCCGCAACTTCCGGTGACGGGGCCGCCTCGGTGAGGTCGGCCACATGACGGCAGATGACGGTCGGTGACAGCTCCATGACGAGAACGCGCAGAGCAGGAGCGGTCACAGGTGAGAGTGGAGGCACCCGCTCACTCAGAGGAGATGCCATGGCCCAGTCATTCGAAACCCGCCAGATCCATGCCGGACAGGTTCCCGACCCCGCGACGGGCTCCCGTGCGCTGCCGATCCACCAGACGACCTCCTACGTCTTCGCCGACAACGACCAGGCGAAGAACCGGTTCGCCCTCGCCGAACTCGGCCCGATCTACACCCGCATCACCAACCCGACGACCGAGGTCGTCGAGAACCGGATCGCCGACCTCGAAGGCGGCGTCCATGCCGTGCTCACCGCCTCGGGCCAGTCCGCCGAGTTCCTCGCGATCGCGAACATCGCCGAGGCCGGTGACCACATCGTCGCCAGCTCGAGCCTCTACGGCGGCACGTACAACCTCCTCGACGTCACCCTGCGCAAGCTCGGCATCTCCACGACCTTCGTCGACGTCGACGACCTCGACGCCTGGCGCGACGCCGTCGAGGACAACACGAAGCTCTTCTTCGCCGAGGTGGTCTCCAACCCCCGCTCCGACGTCCTCGACATCACCGCGGTCGCCGACATCGCCCACGCCGCGGGGGTGCCGCTCGTCGTCGACAACACGCTCGCCACCCCGTACCTCGTGCGCCCCATCGAACACGGCGCCGACGTCGTCATCCACTCCGCGACGAAGTACCTCGGCGGTCACGGCACCTCGATCGCCGGCGTCGTCGTCGACGGCGGCACCTTCGACTACGGCGCCCACCCCGAGCGCTTCCCCGGCTTCAACACTCCCGACGAGTCGTACAACGGTCTCGTCTACGCCCGCGACCTCGGTGCGGACTCCGCGTTCGGAGCGAACGTGTCCTACGGCCTCAAACTCCGCGTCCAGCTGCTGCGCGACCTCGGTCCCGCCGTCAGCCCGTTCAACGCGTTCCTCATCGCCCAGGGACTCGAGACGCTGAGCCTGCGCATCGAACGCCACGTCGCGAATGCCGAGCGGGTCGCTGCCTACCTCGAAGGCCACGACCAGGTCACGCGCGTCGCCTACGCCGGTCTCGAATCCAGCCCGTGGCACGACCGGGCGCAGACGTACCTGCCCGACGGCGTCGGCTCGGTCCTCGCCTTCGACATCGCCGGCGGCTACGACGCGGCCGTGGCCTTCGTCGACGCGCTCGAACTCCACTCCCTCGTCGCGAACATCGGCGATGTCCGCTCGCTCGTCATCCACCCGGCCTCGACGACGCATTCCCAGCTCGACGACGCCGCGCAGGCCGCCTCCGGGGTCAACCCCGCACTCGTGCGCCTCTCGGTGGGCCTCGAGGGCATCGACGACATCCTCGCCGACCTCGATGCGGGCTTCGCCGCCGCAGCGGCGACGGCCGAGACCGCCGCCTGAGATGACCACCCAGAGCACGTCCGTGGAGTCGATCCTCGGCTTCACCACGGATTCCGGACACACGTTCGGGACCGTCGAGATCGCCTACGAGACCTTCGGCACCCTCAACGCCGACCGGTCGAACGCGATCCTCGTCGAACACGCGCTCACCGGCGACACCCGGGCCACCGACTGGTGGTCGGGGGTCGTCGGACCGGGTCGGGCCGTCGACACGAACGAGTACTTCGTCGTCTGCGCGAACGCGCTCGGCGGGTGCAGCGGCACGACGGGTCCGCAGTCGGCCTTCGGCGACGGTCTGCCCTACGGGTCGCGCTTTCCTGCGGTGACCATCAGGGACATGGCGCGCCTCGAGCACAATCTCACGCAGATCCTCGGCATCGAGACCTGGCATGCCGTCATCGGCGGATCGATGGGCGGGGCGAGGGCCCTCGAATTCGGTCTCCTCGATGCGCGCAAGACCGCGAAGTGTGCGATCATCGCCGCTCCCGCCTTCTCCGAGGCCGACCAGATCGCGTGGGCGATGACGCAGGAACGCGCCATCGAACTCGACCCCGACTACTGCGGCGGCGACTATGCGGCGATCGGCAGGTTCCCCGCCGCCGGCCTCGGACTCGCCCGGCAGATCGCCCACCTGACCTACCGCAACGACGCCGACCTCAACGAGCGCTTCTCCCGGCGGCTGCGCTCAGCCGGCTACTACGAGGTGAGCTCGTACCTCGACCACCAGGCGAAGAAGCTCACCGCGCGCTTCGACCCGCACAGCTACGTCCTATTGTCGAAGGCGCTGCGCGACCACGATGTGCGCACGGGACGCTCGGCCGACCTGCGCACGGCACTCGCGCAGGCATGCACCGACAGCCTCGTCGTCTCCGTGTCCTCGGATCGGCTCTACCCGCCGGCGCAGGTCGAACAGCTCGCGAGGCATCTGCCCGGGCGGGTCGACTACCGGGTCATCGACTCCCCGGTCGGACACGACGGCTTCCTCACCGAGGCCGCCGCCGTGTCCGCGGCGCTGCGGGACTTCCTCACCGCGTGAGGCACTCGCCTCATCAGGCGGTGCGGGACTTCGCGGCCTTCTTCAGCTGCTTCTCCGGGACCGGGTAGTCGCTCTGGGCGCGGGCCCGCCGGTAGTGGGCGGCGGCCTCGGCCTGACGTTCGGCTTCGACGCCGGTGGCGATCGTCGCCCGCCGGTGATCGTCCCCGTAGCCGAAGGCGTCGACGAGCTCGAGGGCGTTGGCCGCGAGCTTCGCGCAGAGGCGGTTGAGCGTCTCACCGACCTGGCGGGCGCGCGACATCGGCAGACGGCCGTACATGAGGTGCCAGCCGATGTGCTTCTCGATGAGGCTGAGCCCGTAGGTGTCGCGCAGTCGGCGGAAGATCTTCGCCTGGGCGGGATCCTTCTGCTCCCTCATCGCCTCGTCGATGGCCTTCCACTTCTCGAGCTCGACGTAGGCGCGGGCCATCTCGACGAGTTCGTGCTGCTGGGAGTTGAAGAGCTCGGCCGCCTTGGCCGCCGGCATCTTCGCCGCCGGACGCAGCGCTGCGGCGAGCCCGGAGACCATGACCTCGAGACGGGTCTCGAGCAGGGTGCGCTGGAGTCGGCCCGATCGGATCCGCCTCTCGCTGAGATTGGGGGTGAAGACATCGGAGATCGCGCGTCCGGCATTGGCCAGGCCGCTGCGGTAGAGCGTGTGCTCGGCGGCCTGGGTGCCGATGAAGCGGGCGGCTCCGCCGACGTCGATGTGCGCGAACTCCTTGGCGTAGTCGCCGAGGATGCGCTTGGCGACGAGCTGGAGGAGGACCGTGTTGTCGCCTTCGAACGTCACGTAGACGTCGAGGTCGGCCCGCAGACCCACGAGGCGGTTCTCGGCCATGAACCCGGCACCGCCGCAGGCTTCGCGGCACTCCTGGATGACGTCGAGGGCCATCCACGTCGAGTCGGCCTTGAACGCCGCGGCCCGGGTCTCGAGCAGGGCGCGGTTCTCCTCGCTGTCGTCGACGCCGGAGAACACCTCCTCGAACGAGGTGAGCAGCTTCTCATGGGCGAGACTCGAGGCGTAGACCGCGGCGAGGCCGGGCATGAGCCGGCGCTGATGCTGCTGGTAGTCGAGCAGTGTCGTCTCGGTGTAGTCGTCGACGGTGGTGAACTGCTTGCGCTCGAGCCCGTAGCGCACGGCGATGTCAAGGGCGAGTTTGCTCGCCACGACCGCGGATCCGTCGAGGGAGACGCGGCCCTGGACGAGGGTGCCGAGCATCGTGAAGAACCGGCGTCCGGGCGAATCGATGGGGGAGGAGTACTCGCCGTCGGCGGTCACTGCGCCGTAGCGGTCGAGGAGGTTCGTGCGCGGGATGCGCACGGCGTCGAAGGCGAACCGACCGTTGTCGACTCCCCGCAGTCCGCCCTTGTATCCGTCGTCCTCGATGCTCACACCCGGCAGCGGCTGACCGTCGGCGGTGCGGATGGGCACGAAGAACGCGTGCACGCCGTGGTTGACTCCGGCGGTGATGAGCTGGGCGAAGACGACGGCGGCCCGTGCGTCCCGGGCGGCGTTGCCGATGTACTCCTTCGTCGCAGCCCGGAACGGGGTGTCGATGACGAACTCCTCGGTCGCGGCATCGTAGGTGGCGGTCGTGCCGATCGCGGCGACATCGGAACCGTGGCCGATCTCGGTCATCGCGAACGACCCGAGCAGCTCTCCCTGCTGGGCGGGCACGAGCCAGTCGGCGTGCTGGGTGGGGTTGCCGAGGTGGAGGATCGCGCCGCCGAAGAGTCCGAACTGCACCCCGGCCTTGATCTGCAGGCTCGGCGAGGCGGTCACGGTCTCCTCGAACCCGGCGACGGTCTTCGCGTGTTCGTTCGTCCCCCCGAGCGTCTCCGGCAGCGCGGCCATCGGCAGCTTCGTGCCGGCCATGAGCCCGACGGCGGCGAGGGTGTTCGCGCGGGTGGTCTCGAGGTCGTCAGCGGGGTCGAGGTGGGTCGACTCGTCGAGGGCGAGGCTGCGTCCCTGGCGGCGAGCATCGGCCCAGCGTCCGTCGAGGACGGTCTGGATGGCAGTGGGATCGAGGTCGAGCGCGAAGTCGGTCATGCGTGTGCTCCTGGTCTGTGCGATGGCGGTGCGTGGTCGGATCGGAGGGAGTGTCTCAGGCTGTCGGCGGTGCGCCCCTGGCTTCGGGCGGCAGGGACGCCCACAGCCATGTGCTCACCGAGGCGGCGAACGCCTCGGGGGAGCCGGGGGCCGAGAGCCACGTCTCCGTCGCGGCGCGGACGAAGCCGATGGCGCCGGCGGCCCACAGCTTCCCGTCGTCACCGGCGAACCGTCCGTCGGTGACATCGAGGTCGAGGCGTTCGGCGAGGAGGTCGGCGACTTCGCGGAAGAAGCCGCCCTCCTCACCGGGATCGAAGCGCCCCACCGCCTGGTCGCAGAAGCGGTAGATGCTCGGCGACTCGGCGGCGAGGCTGACGAACGCGCGGATCATCGCCTCGAGGGTCTCGCGGCGGTCAGGGGTCGGACCGGCGGAGTCCGGGGTCGGGACGCGGGATGCGCTGGCTTCGTCGAGCGAGTTCGCAATCACCTGCATCGCCCAGCCGCCCATCGCCTCCTGGAGCCCGGCGCGGTCGGTGAAGTAGCGGTAGAGCACGGCCTTCGTCGTCCCGGAGTGCTCGGAGATCTGCTCCATCGACAGATCGTCACCGTGTTCGTCGACGACATGGCGGACCGTCCGCAGCAGCTCGCGGCGACGACTGTCGCGATGTTCCTGCCACCGCGTCGAGCGGCCGTCTGTGAGCGATTTCATGATACAGACGGTATCAGGTACTGTCGGTAACAGCTAATTCCTCGACAGACACGGAGGCGCTCATGCCCGCACCCACCTCACGCGCCGTCATTCTCGGCGGCAACCGCATTCCCTTCGCGCGGTCGAACAAGCAGTACGCGAAGGCGAGCAATCTCGACATGCTCACGAGCACGATCGACGGCCTCGTCGCCCGCTTCGGGCTGGCCGGAGAGACGATCGGCGAGGTCGCCGGCGGTGCCGTCCTCAAGCATTCGAAGGACTTCAACCTCACCCGCGAGGCCGTCCTCGGCTCGGCGCTGTCCCCGACGACACCGGCCTACGACATCGGCCAGGCCTGCGCGACGGGCCTCGAGACCGTCGTCAGCCTGACGAACAAGATCAACGCCGGGCAGATCGAATCGGGCATCGCCGCGGGCGTCGACTCGGCCTCGGACGCGCCGATCGTCGTCAACGACTCGCTGCGGGAGATCCTCCTCGAGCTTTCACGGGCGAAGACGCTGGCACAGCGCGTGCGCATCGCCGCGCAGATCCGGCCCGCCTACCTCGCTCCGCAGGCGCCGTCGACGGGAGAGCCGCGGACGGGCCTGAGCATGGGTGAGCACCAGGCGATCACGACCGCCGAATGGCAGATCAGCCGGGAGGCCCAGGACGAGCTCGCCCTCGCCTCCCACCAGGGACTGGCCAGGGCGTGGGACGAGGGCTTCTTCGACGACCTCGTGACCCCGTACCTCGGAGTCAGCCGCGACACGAACCTCCGCCCCGACTCGACTCTGGAGTCGTTGGCGAAGCTCTCCCCGGTCTTCGGCAAGCGCCTGCCGACCCCGGCGACGATGACCGCAGGCAACTCGACCCCGCTCACCGACGGGGCCGCATCGGTCCTGCTCGGCAGCGAGGAGTGGGCGGCCGAGCGCGGCTTCACCCCGCTGGCCCGGCTCATCGACGCCGAGGCGGCCGCCGTGGACTTCGTCGACGGGGCCGAGGGCCTGCTCATGGCTCCCGCCTACGCGGTACCCCGGCTGCTCGCCCGCAACGGTCTGACCTTCGACGACTTCGACGTCTTCGAGATCCACGAGGCCTTCGCCTCAACGGTGCTCGCGCATCTGGCGGCGTGGGAGTCCGAGGAGTTCGGTCGCGAGAAGCTCGGTCTCGACGGGGCCTTCGGAACCCTCGACCGCACGAAGCTCAACCCGCTCGGCTCCTCGCTCGCAGCGGGACATCCGTTCGCCGCGACCGGCGGACGCATCATCGCGACGACCGCGAAGTACCTCAAGGAGACCGGCAAGAAGCGCTCCCTCGTTTCGATCTGCGCAGCAGGCGGACAGGGACTCACGGCGATCGTGGAGGCGGCATGAAGGACAAGTACCTCGAACTCATGGGCGGCCCGCTCGGGAAGATCGCGAAGACCCTCGGTCTCCCGCAGCCCGTCGAACTCCAGCGCTTCGGCTCGACTCCCGAGTCCTATCTGCGCCGGCCCGTCCTCGTCCTCGGCTCCGGCAGCGGGGCCCAGACGATCGCCGACCTCCTCCTCGACAACGGATTCGAGGTCCGGCGGCACGCAGCACCCGATGAGTCGCTGCGGGCGATCATCGCCGTCCTCGACGACGTGACCTCGCCCTCCGCGCTCTCCGAGACCGCGCTCGGCCTCGGCGGTGCGGTGCGGTCGCTGGCCAAGTGCGGTCGCGTCGTGACGATCTCGGCAGCCCCCGACCCGACCGCTCAGGATCCGCAGGTGGCCGCCGCCACCCAGGGCATCACCGGTCTGACCCGGTCACTGGCCCATGAGATGCGGCGCGGCGCAACAGCCAACGGAATCCTCCTCGGGCGCGGCGTCGGCATCGACGCCCCGTCGGTGGCGTCGGCGCTGTGGTTCCTCCTGTCGGCGAAATCGGCCTATGTCGACGGTCAGTTCATCACTGTGACCTCGGATGCCGGCACGAACGTGACCGACGCCGAGTTCCTCGCCACCGGTCAGACCGGTCCGCTCGCCGGGCGCACCGCCGTCGTCACCGGGGCCGCCCGCGGGATCGGCGCCGAGGTGGCCCGTGTGCTCGCCCGCGACGGCGCCCACCTCATCGGCGTCGACATGCCCCAGGCCGGGCAGGCCCTGGCGCAGGTGATGAACGAGGTCGGCGGGAAGTCCCTCCAGCTCGACATCACCGCCGACGGGGCCGCCGACGCGATCGCCGAAGCCGCTGACGGCACCGTCGACATCCTCGTCCACAACGCCGGGATCACCCGTGACAAGCTGCTCGCGAACATGGACGCCTCCCGGTGGGACTCGGTGATCGCGGTCAACATCGCCTCCCAGGCGCGCATCAACGCCCGCCTCTTCGAGACCGGACGCTTCGCCGAAGGCGCGCAGGTCGTCTCGCTCGCCTCGACCTCCGGCATCGCCGGCAACCGCGGGCAGACGAACTATGCGACGTCGAAGGCCGGCGTCATCGGACTCACGGCCGCCTCGGCGGGGGACTTCGCGGCACTCGGCGGCAGCGCGAACGCCGTCGCCCCCGGGTTCATCGAAACCGAGATGACCGCGGCGATGCCCCCGCTCACCCGGCAGGTCGCGCGTCGCCTCTCGAGTCTCCAGCAGGGCGGACTGCCCGTCGACGTCGCCGAGACGATTGCGTTCCTCGCCTCCGCCTCGGCGCGCGGCATCAACGGCCAGACCCTGCGGGTGTGCGGGCAGAACATGGTGGGTGCGTGATGAGCATGCTTCCCGTCTATGCGAAGGCCGTCCTCAAGGCCCTGCCGTTCGGCACGCGTCCCGGCACGGATCTGCCCGACCGGACTATCGGGCGCAGCATCGCCATCGACGCCACCGCCTATGCGGGGTTCGCGAAGGTCATCGAAGCCCCGCTGCGCGACGTCGTCCATCCCGGTTACCTCCACGTGCTCGCGTTCCCGCTGAGCATGCAGCTCCTCAGCGACCCAGCGGTGCCGCTGCCGCTCGTCGGGATGGTCCACATCCGCAATCGGGTCGAGGTCCTGCGCCCGGTGCGCATCGGCGACGTCGTCGACTTCCACGTCTCCCTGGCCGGTCCGTACGGGCATCCGTCGGGGACGACGATCGACGTCGAGGTCACCGCGCAGGTCGACGGCGAGACGGTGCTGACGGAGACGACGACGTACCTGGCGAAGGGCAAGCGGCTCGCCGGCGCGAAGGAGCAGCCGCAGCCGGAGCGTGAGGACTTCGTCGCGCCGCTGCCGACCGCGCGCTGGCGGCTCGATCCGATCATCGGACAGCGCTACGCGAAGGTCTCCGGCGACTACAATCCGATCCACCTCAACGGGCTCGCCGCCCGCGGCTTCGGGTTCCCCAAGGTCATCGCGCACGGGATGTACACAGCGTCCCGGGCGCTGGCGGTGGCCGATCCCCGACTCGAGTCCTACCGCTGGGATGTCTCCTTCGCGAAGCCGATCCTGCTTCCCGGGACCGTCGGGTTCGCCTTCACCGAGGGAGCGCGGCACGAAGCGGCGGACTTCGCGGTCTTCGACCCGGCCAAGGGCAAGCCGCACGTGCTCTCGAGCGTCACCGAGGTCGCCGCGCCGACCGGCAGCGTCTGAGTCCGCCGACCGGCATCGTTTGAGCCTGTCGAGCGGCATCGCCTGAGGTCAGAGACGGTGGTCAGTGAGGTCGGTCACAAACGGCCGATTCGATTTTGCGCCGCCGCCGAACGCGTGTAGAGTAATTCCTGTTGCCAGCGCGGGTGGCGGAATTGGTAGACGCGCTAGCTTGAGGTGCTAGTGTCCAACTTATCGGACGTGGGGGTTCAAGTCCCCCTTCGCGCACAACAGGGAAGGCCCTTCCGGAGTGATCCGGGAGGGCCTTCGCTCATTCACCGTCGCGCCCGTGCGTTAACGTTGATCCTGTTCAGAACCGTCGCGTCGAAGGGGAGTCTCCATGTTTGATTTCAGTGCCGCCGAGGACGAGGTCACATCACTGTGCCAGCAGCTCATCCGCATCGACACCCAGAACTGGGGGATGAACAAGGCGAACCCGGAAAGGCCGGCCGCTGAGCTCATCGAGAGCTGGTTCGCCGAGGTGGGGCTGCAGTCGACGATCGTCGAATCCGCTCCCGGCCGGGCGTCGCTGGTCACCCGGATCTCCGGCGTCGATGCGACGGCCCCCGCCCTCGTCGTCCACGGCCACACCGACGTCGTCCCGGCCGCCGCCGAGGACTGGAGCGTCGACCCCTTCGCCGGCGTCATCAAGGACGGTCTGCTGTGGGGTCGCGGCGCGGTGGACATGAAGGACATGGACGCGATGATCATCGCAGCGATCCGCGACATGATCCGTCAGGGCCTGCAGCCTCGCCGCGACCTCATCGTCGCCTTCTTCGCCGACGAGGAGGCGGGAGGCGAATACGGGGCCCGCTACGTTGTGCGCAACCACCCCGAGTTCTTCGCCGGCGCCACCGAGGCGATCTCCGAGGTCGGCGGCTACTCCGTCGACATCCGCGGACAGCGGGTCTACCTCATCCAGACCGCGGAGAAGGGGCTGGCGTGGCTCAACCTCATCGCCCACGGCTCCGCCGGCCACGGTTCCCAGCGCAACGACGACAATCCCGTCACCCGCCTTGCCGCGGCGATCACCCGGATCGGCGAGCACGAATGGCCGCAGGACATCCCTCCGGCGACACGGCAGCTGCTCGAAGGGGTCTCGGAGATCACCGGGATCGCCTTCACCTCGGAGACGATCGGCGAGCTGCTCACCGAACTCGGCTCCGTCGCGAAGTTCGTCGCCCCGACCCTGCAGAACACGTCGAACCCGACCTTCCTCGAGGCCGGCTACAAGCACAATGTCATCCCCGGCACCGCGACCGGGTACGTCGACTGCCGCACTCTGCCCGGCCAGCACGAGGACGTCATGCTCACGATCAAGGAGCTTGCGGGTCCGGGCATCGACATCGAGGTCAGCGAACAGGGCCCCGCACTCGAAGCCGACTATCAGACCCCGCTGGTGGCCCAGATGAACGCGAGCCTGCTCGCCGCCGACCCGGACGCCAAGGTGCTGCCGTACACGCTTTCGGGCGGCACCGACAACAAGTCGCTGTCGGAGCTCGGGATCGCCGGCTACGGCTTCGCACCTCTTCGGCTCACCGGGGATCTCGACTTCCCGGCGATGTTCCACGGCGTCGACGAGCGCGTGCCCGTCGACGCGCTCAGGTTCGGGACCCGCGTCCTCGGCGACTTCCTGATGCGGGCGTGATCGTCACCGCGATCCCGACGAGGACGAGCGCGGCGCTGAGCACCGTCGTCACGCTCACGAGGGATCCCGGCAGGGGCAGCAGGTAATCGAGGAGGAGCGCGCCCAGCAGGTTCCCGAACAGCGAGAAGAGGCTGAGGAGGAGTACGCCGAGGCGACTGACCGTGAGCGCGGTGATCCCGATGAAGATCACCCCGAAGGCTCCGCCGAGCAGCAGCCACCACTGATCGGGCGCCGTCGGGAACCCCTGCCACCGGACACCGGCGGCCATGACGACGGCGGTCGCCGCGAGGAGGGCGAGGAACCCGGTCGCGAAGTTCGCCGTCGTCGCGACGACGGCCGATCCGGTGGCCGCTCGGACACGGCCGTTGAAGGCCTGCTGGACGCTGACGAGACCGCCGGCGATGAACGGCAGCAGGGGTGCCCACCACGGCACCCCGAGGTCGAGCCGCTCGGCGGCGCCGACGACGAGGGCTCCGAGGACGATGAGGACCCCGATGATGCGCAGAACCGTCAGCCGCTGACGGCCGCCGGGCGGCAGCGCCGTGCCGTCGACGATGATGCCGCCGGTGACCTGACCGGCGACGAACGCCATCGTGAACATCGCGACGCCCATGAGCGGGACCGTCACGGCCTGGGCGACGACGACGAACGCGCCGTTGAGCCCGCCGAGGAGCATCCACCACGGCAGCCGCCCCGAGCGCACCCGAACGACGAGCTCACGGGCGCCGGCCCGCGACGGCGCGGACGCGGCGAGGACGACACCGACGACGAGGAGGCCTGTGGCGAACGAGATGAGGGCGGCGAAGACGGCGCCTCCGAGCACCGCCCCGAGCAGACCGTTGGCGCGTCCCTGCAACGACATCGCCGCCCCCGCGAGGATCGTCGCGGAGCCGGCGAGGAGGAGGGACAGGAAGCCCGAGTGCGTTCCCAATCCCGCGGTCAGCCGGCGGTCGGGAGCGGCATGATCTTGCGGCGCAGCCAGACAGTGCGGGTTCCGCCTGCGGAGATCCGGGTCCGTGCGAGCTCCCACTGACCGTATTCGGCCTGGTCGTTGAGCTCCTGGAGACTGACGGAGCGCGGGACGTCCTTGGAGAACGAGACCTTCCGGAACTCGTAGGTCATCCTCGGTCGCTGGCGTTTCATGCGCCCACCTCCTTCATAGGGCCACTGTAGACGATGTGGGCTAATCTGGATCGTATGCCCGTCATCGTCCTCCTCCGACACGGACTCTCGAGCGCGAACACGGCAGGGATCCTCGCCGGACGCACGCCCGGCGTGTCGCTGACCGAGGACGGTACCCGCGCACTCGAGGCGACGCTGCGGCTGCTTCCGCACACCTCCTTCGCCCGCCTCATCCACTCGCCGCTGCTGCGCTGCGTGCAGACCGCCGAGATCGCCCAGAGGCACATCGAGGTGACCGAGACGCGCATCGGCGAGGAGTTCGTCGAACTCGACTACGGGGACTGGACCGGTCGCAGCCTCGCCGACCTCGTCATGACACCCGACTGGAAGACGGTGACCGAGCGGGCCTCGGTGATGCGGTTCCCGGCCGGTGAGGCCATCGCCGAGGCGGCTGACCGGGCCGTGTCCGGCGTGCGGTTCCTCGTCGGCGAACTCCGGGAGCTCGAGAGGCGGGAGCAGGCAGCGGAGCGGACCGAGCCGGCGGACGCGCCAGGAACCGCGGAGTCGGCGGCGGGGGAGAAGCCGAAACCCGCGTGGGGGATGATCGTCTCCCATGGCGACATCATCAAGGCGATCATCGCCGAGGCGCTCGGCATGCCGCTCGATGACTTCCAGCGGCTCGCGGTCGCCCCCGGCTCGTTCACGATCATCGACTGGTCCGGGCCGTTCCCGGTGCTCACGGCGATGTCGGTGACCGCCGCCGGACTCGCGGAGGCCGGTGTGCCCGGCGGCGGCGGTCTCAGCGACCCCGAGTGACCTCAGCCTGCGGCGAGGACCCCGGTGCCGAGCAGGATGAAGAGGAGGATGCCGAGCGCGACGCGGTACCACACGAAGATCGCGAACGACTTCGTCTGGATGTAGCGCAGGAACCAGTGGATGACGGCGAGTCCGAGGCAGAACGCGATGACGGTGGCGAGGATCGTCGGACCCCAGCCGAGCACCATCTCGGTGTCGCCGAGGCTCTTTACGATGCCGTAGAGGCCCGACCCGAGCACGGCGGGAATGGCCAGCAGGAACGAGTAGCGCGCGGCCGCGGGCCGGTCGAAGCCCATGAACCGGCCGGCCATGATCGTGCCTCCCGAGCGGGAGACGCCGGGGATGAGGGCGAGGGCCTGCGCGAAGCCGTAGACGATGCCCTGTCCCCAGGTCATGTCCTCGATCGTGTACTGCTTCTTCCCCACCCAGTCCGCGAGGCCGATGATGAGGCCGAAGACGATGAGCATCGTCGCGGTGATCCACAGGCTGCGGAAGGTCGTCTCGATGTAGTCCTGGAAGAGGAGTCCGAGGATGACGATGGGGATCGATCCGACGATGATGAGCCAGCCCAGGCGCACCTCGGGGTCCTTGCGGTCATGCCTGCCGACGAGCGCCAGGCACCACTTCGAGATGATGGAGACGATGTCGCGCCAGAAGTAGACGACGACGGCGAGCTCGGTGCCGATCTGGATGATCGCGGTGAAGAACGCGCCCGGATCCCGACCCGGCAGGAGCCATTCGCCGACGATGCGCACGTGCGCCGACGATGAGATCGGCAGGAATTCCGTGAGTGCCTGGACGATTCCGAGCACGGCGGCCACGAGCCATTCGTACATGCGTCTCCTAGGAGAAGAGGGTTGGTGGGAACGTGACCACGGTAGTCGGCGAATCGGGTAACCTCAAGAATCATGAACTCCAACCGCCTGGGAACGACCGGTCTTGACGTCAGCGATGTGGGTTTGGGCACCTTCGAGTGGGGGCACCGGGTCGACGGGCGGGACGCGCAGAGGCTCGTCGACGCATACGCCGAGGCGGGCGGCAATCTTCTCGAACTTCCCAGCTCAGGCCTCCATGCGGCTGAGATCCTCGGACAGGTCGACCTGCCGGACGCGGTGAGCGTGATGGGCAGGGTCGGGGTGTCGCTGAGTGAGTCATCCCACATCGAGCTCGGGCTCGGGCGCGCCCGCATCCTCGACCAGGTCGCCGAGCTGCTGCGCGCGATCGGCCGGGACCACCTCGACGTCCTCGTCCTCGATGTCTTCGACGCTGAGGTCGACAGGTCCGAGACCGCCTCGGCGATCGACACCCTGCTCACGCTCGGCACCGTCCGCTACGTCGGCGTCTCCCACCACACGGGGTGGCAGCTCGCCGAGATGCGCGGGGCCGGCATCCCGATCGCGTGCGCGATCAGCGAATACTCTCTGCTCAACCGCGACGCCGATGCCGAACTCGGGCCGGCCTGCGACTATGCGGGGATCGGCCTCATCGCCGGTGCCGGTCTCGGCCGCGGGGTGCTCGCGGACAGGTACCAGCGCGGCACTCCGCAGGACTCGCGGCTGGCGGGGGAGCTCTCCGACTACGTCTCGCCCTACCTCGACGACAGGGCGTCGCGAGTGCTCGCCGGGGTGCGCCGGGCCGCGGCGGCCCTCGGGGTGAGCACGACCGACATCGCCCTGGCCTTCAACCGCGAACGCGGCATCGCCTCCACCCTCGTCTCCGCGCGCACCCCGGAGCAGCTGAATCAGATCATGGGAAGCGACGTCACCCTCGAACCGGAGATCGCCGAGGTGCTCGAGCAGATCTCCTGAGGCCTCGGCTCCCGACAGGCACCGGCTCCCGTGAGGTCGTGAGCTCCCGTCAGCCGTCAGCGCCGGGCGTCGTCGATGTCGTCCTCGTCATCGTCGTCATCGGCGACGCCGAACTCGTCGTAGTCCTCGTCCTCGTCGTCGGCCTTCGCATCCTCGACATCGTCGAAGAGCTCGAACGGGGTGACTTCGTCGTACGCGGTGTAGATGGCGTCTTCGTAGATCTCGAAGGCGTCGGCCAAAGCCATGTAGGCGGCTTCGACTCGGGGGTCTTGGTCTCCATTGCGATGTGCGGATGCGGCGAAGTGCTCCCTCACCGCTTCGAGGAACGCGTCCAGGGCCTCACGAGGATCTGTGCTCATGAGTCAAATGTATCCCAGCACGACGGTCACGCCTAGAGTCGGCGCAGATGGCCGGGGTTCCGAACACCGGGCGGCAGTGGATTAGGCTGGGCCACATGGCCTCACTCTACGATCACCCCACACCCGACCGCTTCGTCGTCGGCACGATCGGCCTGCCGGGGGAGCGGACCTTCCTCCTCCAAGCGAAGTCCGGCGACGCCCTGACGACGGTGATCGTCGAGAAGGAGCAGGTCGAGATCCTCGCCGACCGCATCACCGAGCTCCTCGACATGGTGATGATCAAGGACCCTGCCGCCCGCGTGCCGCAGACTGCGATCGACGACCGCATCGACAACGCGGGACTCAATGTCCCCATCGACCCCGAGTTCCGGGTCGGGACGATGAGCCTGGGGTGGGACACCGTCGCCCACGAACTCGTCGTCGAATGCTTCGAACTCACCGAGGAGGACGCGCAGGCCGGGACCTCGGCCGACCCCGATGACGACGAGGTCGAGCGCGACGTGCTGCGGACCGTCCTCGACGCGGCCGGTGCCCGCGAGTTCGCGCGCCGCGCCGAGCAGGTCGTCTCCGCCGGGCGCGGGGACTGCCCGTTCTGCTCGCTGCCGCTCGAACCCGAAGGCCACCTCTGCCCGCGCGCCAACGGTGTTGCACGAGCCTGAGGGTCCGGCGGCGGTCGACCGCCTCGTCGAATCCGCGCTGACCGGCGGGGAGCTGACGCTCATGGGAGACATCCCGCGGGCGAGCAACGCGACCTCGCTCGTCGTCGTCGACCACGCCGGCCGCGTGCTCAAGGCCGTCTACAAGCCGATCGCCGGCGAGAGACCCCTTCGCGACTTCCCCGACTGGACCCTTGGGCGGCGCGAAGTCGCCGCCTACCGGCTCAGCGCCCATCTCGGCCTGCGGGTCGTCCCGCCCACCGTGCTCCGCACCGACCTGCCGCACGGCCCCGGTTCCCTCCAGGCCTACGTCGAGGACGCCGGCGACGACGCCGATGTCGCCCTCACCGAGATCGACGGGATCCCCGAGGCCTTCGCCCCGATGTTCGCTCTGCGCACCGAGGAGGGACGGGACCTCGTCCTCTCCCACAGCCTCGGCGAGGAGCTGCGTCGGGTCGCCTTCTTCGATCTGCTCGCCGGCAACGCCGACCGCAAGGCCGGACACATCATCACCGGCAGCGTGCTGCCCGGGGCGGCCGGGGGACTCGGGACGTTCGGCATCGACAACGGCTTGAGCTTCCACCGGCAGGAGAAGCTGCGCACGGTGCTCTGGGGGTTCGCCGACTCCGCGTTCGATGACACCGAGCGCGCTGCCCTCGACGAGGTCGCGGCCATGCCTGCGGTGCTCGGGGACGCGCTCACCGGATGCCTGAAGGAGACGGAGATCACGGCGCTCGCGCAGCGGGCGCAGACCCTTGCCGACACCGGGGTGTTCCCCGCCCCGCCCGAGGACCGGACGGCGATTCCCTGGCCGCCGATCTAGGACGTGCTCGCGACCGTCGGTCTCGGTTAGGCTGGTCTGCGTGAAATCATGGTCCGCACCTGAGCTGCCCCAGCTGTCCACCACCGGCACAGTCCCCACCGTCTTCGACACCGGGGCGCGCAGCCCGAGGCGACTGAGCGGACGCGACGGCCGAGCAGCCCTCTACGTCTGCGGGATCACTCCTTACGATGCGACCCACCTCGGTCATGCCGCGACCTACGTCGCCTTCGACCTGCTCGGCCGGGTGTGGCGCGATGCCGGCCTCGAAGTCGTCTACGTCCAGAACACGACCGATGTCGACGATCCGCTGCTCGAACGCGCCGCGGCCACGGGCGTGGACTGGCGCGAACTCGCCGAATCGCAGATCCAGCTCTTCCGCGACGACATGGAGGCCCTGCGCGTCATCCCGCCGCAGGACTACGTCGGCGTCGTCGAATCGATTCCGCGCATCGCCGCCGCGGTCAGCGCCCTCCTCGCCGAGGGGGCGGCGTACACGCTGGACAACGGCGACGTCTACTACCGGGTGGACACCCCGATCCAGCCGCCGTTCGGCAGCGTCAGCCACGACGATCGCGCGACGATGCTGCGCCTGTCAGCCGAACGCGGCGGCGACCCCGAGACCCCCGGCAAGGAGAATCCACTCGACCCGCTGCTGTGGCGCGCGGCCCGCGAGGGCGAACCCTCCTGGGACGGCGGGGCGCTCGGCCCGGGACGCCCCGGCTGGCACATCGAGTGCACGGTCATCGCCGACGACTGCCTCGGACTGCCCGTCGACGTCCAGGGCGGCGGCAGCGACCTCATCTTCCCGCACCACGAGATGGGCGCCGCCCATGCCGCGGCGTGGCAGCACACGCCGCTGGCGCGGACGTTCATGCACACCGGCATGGTCGGCTTCGAGGGCGAGAAGATGAGCAAGTCGAAGGGCAACCTCGTCCTCGTCTCGCAGCTGCTCGCCGAAGGCGTCGACCCGATGGTCATCCGCACCGTGCTCCTGTCGAACCACTACCGCAGCGACTGGAACTTCACCCGCGACCTCCTCGACTCCGCCGCCGAGCGCCTCGCCGCATGGCGACACGCGGCGACGTGCGAATCGGAGTGCCGGGAGGGGCTGCGCACCCATATCATCGGCCTCCTGCGCGAAGCCCTCGCCGACGACCTCGACAGCCCGCGGGCCCTGGGGATCCTCGACGAATGGGCCGAGCACTACGCCGACACCCCGGCTGGACAGCCCGGCCCGGTGACGGGCGAGCGGGTCGCCGACGCCGTCGACGCCCTGCTCGGCATCCGACTGCGCGACTGACTCAGCGCTCGCGGCCGCGACCGCGCAGGTAGCGTTCGAACTCCGCGGCGATCGCCTCGCCGCTGGCCTCGGGCAGCTCGGTCGCGTCGATGCGCTGTTCGAGGCGTCCGAGCAGCTCGCCCAGCTGCGGATTCGCCGACACGACCTCATCGGCGCCGAGCTCCCAAGCCCGGCTCTCCTCCTCGAGGATGGGAATGTCGATCTCCACCCCCGTGGTCTTCTCGACGGCCCGGACGAGGGCGAGTTCGGCCTTCGGCGACGGCGAGTCGCCGAGGTAGTCGGGCACGCCCACCCAGAGGTTGATGGCGGTGAGCTGCCGCCACGAGCACGCGACCCCGAGGAGTCCGAGGATGCCGATGGGCCCCTCGTAGCTGTTGATCTCGATGCCCAGCTGCGCGGCGAGGTCGGGGTCCTCGGTGTTCGCGACGACCGGCAGCGGCCTGGTGTGGGGCACCTCGGCGTGGAGACCGCCGAGGAGGACGACGGAATCGTCCTCACCCACCTCGGCGAGGATGAGGGAGAGGAACTCCCGCCACTTGAGTCCGGGCTCGTGCCCGTGGATGACGGTGACCGCGCGCCCCTCATGGGTGCCGCGGTGGACCTCGACACCGGGCCACGCGATGCTCGCCCGCCCCGTCTCATCGCGTTCGATCTCCGGTTCGGAGAAGCGGAACTCGTAGAAGCCGTCGGTGTCGAGGATCTCGCTGTCGTCGAGCCCCCACGTGTCGATGATGTCCTTGACCAGCGAGCTCGCCGCCTCCGAAGCATCGGCATCCTGCCCCTCGAAGGCGATGAAGACGAGCGCACCGTGACCTGATGGGAGAAATGTCATGCGACCACATTACGCTGGAACCATGACGAATCCTGGCGCGGTCCTCTGGGACATGGACGGAACCCTGGTCGACACCGAACCGTACTGGATCGAGGCCGAGACCGAGCTCATGGCCGCCCACGGACTGCCGTGGTCGGAGGAGCAGGGGCTCGAGTTCGTCGGCAACGATCTCCTCACCTCCGGCAACCTCATGCGAGAGGCCGGGCTCGACCTGCCGGCACCCGTCATCGTCGACACCCTGCTCGCGGCCGTCATCGCCCGCATCACCGAGTCCGTGCCCTTCCGGCCCGGGGCGCTGGAGCTGCTGAGCGCGCTGCGGGAGGAGGGGATTCCGTGCGTGATGGTGACGATGTCCTACCGCAGCCTCGCCGAGGCGGTCATCGCCGCGTGCCCGCCCGGCAGCTTCGTCGGGCTCATCTCCGGTGACGAGGTCAGCGCCGGCAAACCCGACCCGGAGCCCTACCTCGCGGGAGCCGCGCTGCTCGGTCTCGATCCCGGCAGCTGCATCGCCCTCGAGGACTCCCGGCCCGGACTGGCCAGCGCCGAGGCGGCGGGCACGATCGCGATCGGCATCCCGCACCTCGTCGACCTCGACCCCGCCCCGGGCACGACGCTGTGGACGAGCCTCGCCGGACACGACGTCGACGATCTGCGCGCGCTCACGTCCCGACTATCCGCGTGATCTCCGGGGTCGGGGGAGCGGCGTTGCCCCAGGCCGGGCACAGGGGCTTGAACGAGCACCAGTTGCACAGCGGGGACTTCCGGGGACGCCAGCGATCGGCTTCGGCCGCCGCGACGATGTCGTTCCAGATCGCGGCGATCTCGAATTCGCTGGCCTCGAGGTCGGCCGGCGTCGGATGCGATTTGAGGATGCTCCGCGAGCCGAGGTACATGAGCTGGAGCGTGTGGACGAGTTCCCCGGTGAGCCGGTACTCGACGAGCGCGTAGAAGCCCATCTGGAACTTCGCCTCCCGCCCGTACTGGGGTTTCGGCTGCTTGCCGGTCTTGTAGTCGACGAGGCGCTTCTCCCCGCCCGGAGCGACATCGACCCGGTCGATGAATCCGCGCAGTTCAAGGCCGTTGTCCAGCGTCGTCGTCACGTACTTCTCCGTCGTCTCCGGTTCGAGATGCTCGGGGTACTCGAGGGTGAAGTACGCGCGCACGAGGTTGTGGGCGGATGTGAAGAATGTCTCCTTCTCCGCATCGTCGGCGAAGATCTCGAGCACGGTCGGGTCCTTCTCGACGAGTGCGTCCCAGCTCGGGGAGAGCATCGCCTGGGCGGCGTCCTCGGTGCGCTCGGCCGCCGGCAGCGCGAAGAGCTGCTCGAGCACGGAATGGACGAGCGTGCCCTTGAATGCCGCCTGTGAAGGGGGTTCCGGAAGCCTGTCAATGCTGCGGAAGCGGAACTTCAAGGGGCATTGCACGAAGTCGTTCGCACGGGACGGAGAGAGACTGGTGAGCTCGGCCATGCACCCACTCTAGCGAGGGGTCCTGACACGGGCAGGGCGCCGCCGTCGAGTTGAGCGGACACGACGCGTCTGACATGGTGAAGGCCTCTGCCGCTGTTAGGCTGAGAATCCCGACCCCGACGTGCAAGAGGATGTCCTTTTCATGGCCGCGAAGAACCACCAGACCGGCGCCTCATCCGGCGTGCGCCTGGGGACCGTTCTCGGCGCCCCCGTCATCCTCGCGTGGTCGTGGTTCCTCGCCGCGATCGTCATCACGATCCTCTTCGCCCCCTGGGTGCACACCGTGCGCCCCGACCTCGGTCTGTGGTCGTGGGCGGTGGCGTTCGCCTACGCCGTCCTCCTCTTCGCCTCGGTGTTCCTCCACGAACTCGCCCACGGCGTCGCCGGACAGTTCTACGGGCAGAAGGTCGCGGCGATCGAGCTCAACATCTGGGGCGGCTTCACCCGCTTCGAACCGCAGGTGGACAATCCGCGCGACAAGGCGGCGATGACGAGCTTCGTCATCTCCATCGTCGGGCCCATCGTCAACATCGTCCTCGCCCTCCTCGGGTGGTGGTGCCTGAGCGCGGTCACCCCGTACTCGGTGCCGTGGCTGCTCCTCATCGCGATCACCTTCGCCAACGTCGCCCTCGGCGCGATCAACCTTCTGCCGGGCATCCCGCTCGACGGCGGATGGGCGCTGCAGGCGCTGATGTGGCGGATCACCGGCTCCCAGTACCTCGGCACGATCGTCGCGAGCTGGGTGGGGCGGATCATCGCGATCGGCTTCATCGGCTGGTCGGTCATCACCCCGCTGCTCGCCGGGCAGCGGCCCGATCCGCTCAACGTCGCCTGGATGTCGCTCATCGCCATCATGCTGTGGTTCTCCGCCGGGGATGCCGCGACCCATGCGAAGCGGGCCCGGAAGATGGAGACCTACGACCTGCGGCAGGTCATCCAGCCGGCGATCGCCGCGACCTGGGACGCCGATCTCGCCGACACCCTCGACTATGCGAACACCCTCGGCCACGCCAAGGAGCGCACGCTCATCGTCGTCCTCGACCAGAAGGGACTGCCCTACGGTCTCGTCGACCGCCACGCCGCGGCCGGCCGCCTTGCCGAATCGATGACCCACATCCCCGTCGGCGAAGTGGCCAGGCCCCTTGCCGGCTGGATCGGGGTGCCCAAGGACATCACGGCACCGCACCTGCTCGAGTCGCTGACCCACCGCCCCAAGGCGCAGTTCTGCCTGGTCATGGACGGCAACACGCTCGTCGGCGTCATCGATCTGCAGGAGTTCTTCGACGAGCTTCTCGCGGCCTGAACCGGTGTGCGTAAGGCACACCTCACCAGCGTAGAGTAGAAGCATCATGACTGAGCCTCACCGACCCGACACCGCACTGCGCGCGGGGGAGAAGATCCAACTCACCGATCCCAAGGGCCGGATGCACACGATCGTGCTCGCCTCCGGAGAGGTGTTCCACACCCACAAGGGACTCATCAGCCACGACGACATCATCGGCCGACCCGAGGGCATCGTCGTGACGAACTCCGGGGGTGTGGACTTCCAGGTCTTCCGCCCCCTCTACGAGGACTTCGTGCTCTCGATGCCGCGCGGGGCCGCCGTCGTCTACCCCAAGGATTCGGGCCTCATCGTCACCCTCGGCGATGTGTTCCCCGGAGCCACCGTCGTCGAGGCGGGCGTCGGGTCAGGCGCCCTGTCGATCGCCCTGCTGCGCGCCGTCGGACCGCAGGGCCGCCTCCACTCGTTCGAGCTGCGGGAGGAGTTCGCCCACATCGCCGCCGGCAACATCGCCGACTTCTTCGACGGCGCCCCCGACAACTGGGCGGTCACGGTCGGCGACCTCGCCGAGACCCTGCCTGCCGAGTTCGCTCCCGGCACGGTCGACCGCGTCGTCCTCGACATGCTCACCCCGTGGAACGTGCTCGCCGCCGTGACGCAGGCGCTGGCTCCCGGGGGAGTCGTCATCGCCTATGTCGCGACCGTCCCGCAGCTCTCGCGCTTCGTCGAGGCGGTCCGGGAGACCGGGTGCTTCAGCGAGCCGAACGCGATGGAGTCGATGGTCCGCGGCTGGCACGTCGACGGACTCGCCGTCCGCCCCGACCACAGGATGATCGCCCACACCGGCTTCCTCGTCATCGCCCGCAGAATGGCACCGGGGGAGGTTCCCCTGGAGAAGAAGAAGCGCCCCCAGGGCGCGCCGGCATCGAGCGCCGACGTCGAGGCGTGGACCGGGGGAGAGGTGACGGAGACGGCGATCGGCACCCGGGTGGCGACCGGCAAGAAGCTGCGTCGCGTGATGCGCGAGGCCGGCAGACGGCTCGAGACCCCCGGCACGGACCAGCCACAGCCCGCGCCAGACCAGCCGTTCGCAGACCAGACCGACTCGGCACAGCCGGTCGCAGACCAGACCGACCCCGCCCAACCGGCCGCAGCGGCCACGGAACCGGCAGCGGCCACGGAACCAGAGTAGAAGGAGGACAGCCGATGACAGAGACACCGACGAGCGAGGTGAAGAAGCTGCGGGAGGACACCGCTTCCCTGCGCCAGCAGCTGTTCACCGCCGGCAAGCGGAACGAGGCGCTGTCGACGACGCTGCGCACCGCCCGGGAGGAGCTCGGGCGGATCAAGGAGGAGGCCCGGCGGCTGACCGAACCCCCGAACAGCTGGGGCACTCTCATCGCCGTCGACGCCGAGGGTCTGTCCGCCGATGTCATCGTCGGCGGACGGCGGATGCGGGTGGCGGTCGGTCCCGAGGTCGAGACGGCGACGCTGCGGCCCGGCACCGAGGTGCTCCTGTCCGAAGGTCTCGTCATCATCGGCACCGGCGACTTCGGCTCGGTCGGCAGCGTCGTCACCGTCCGCGAGTTCATCGACGACACCCGCATCCTCGTCGGCGCTCCCGGCGATGACGAGCAGGTCTACGTCCTCACACAGGAGGTCCTCGACTCAGGCGTCCGCCTCGGCGATGCCGTCGTCGTCGACACCCGCACCCATTTCGCCCTCGAGGTCGTCGAGAAGCCGGAGGTGTCCTCGCTCCTGCTCGAAGAGGTCCCCGACATCACGTACTCGGACATCGGCGGCCTCGCCGATC
Organism: Brevibacterium sp. 2SA; assembly: GCF_005502845.1. Classification (NCBI taxonomy): domain Bacteria; kingdom Bacillati; phylum Actinomycetota; class Actinomycetes; order Micrococcales; family Brevibacteriaceae; genus Brevibacterium; species Brevibacterium sp. 2SA. Next base: position 224,003 of record NZ_SCMW01000001.1, read on the forward strand.
AGATCGGGCAGATCCAGGACGCCGTCGAGCTGCCCTTCGAACACCCGCAGCTCTACACCGAGCACGGGCTCAAACCGCCCAAGGGCATCCTCCTCTACGGTCCGCCCGGCTGCGGCAAGACGCTCATCGCCAAGGCGGTCGCGAACTCGCTCGCCGAACGCAGCTCGGAACGGGCGCGCCGGACCTACTTCCTCAACATCAAGGGTCCCGAACTCCTCGACAAGTACGTGGGAGAGACGGAGCGGCAGCTGCGGCTGATCTTCGCCCGGGCCCGTGAGAAGGCCTCGGCCGGGTTCCCCGTCGTCGTCTTCTTCGACGAGATGGAATCGCTGTTCCGCACCCGCGGCACCGGCAAGTCCTCCGACGTCGAGACGACGATCGTTCCGCAGCTGCTCACGGAGATCGACGGCGTCGAGCAGCTCGACAACGTCATCGTCATCGGCGCTTCGAACCGCGAGGACCTCATCGACCCCGCGATCCTGCGCCCCGGTCGCCTCGACGTCAAGATCCGCATCGAACGGCCCGACGCCGAGGCCGCCCGCGACATCTTCGGCAAGTACCTCACCCCGGCGCTGCCGCTGCGGGAGAGCCTCGTGGCCGAGCACGGGGGAGCCGAGGCCACGGTCAGCGCCCTCATCGACTACTGCGTCGAGCGGATGTACGCGAGCGTGCCGGAGAACGAGTTCGTCGAGGCCACCTACGCCGACGGCTCCCGCGAGGTCCTCCACTTCTCCGACTTCGCCTCGGGCGCGATGATCCACAACATCGTCGACCGTGCGAAGAAGGGAGCGATCAAGTCACTGCTCGAGACCGGGCAGCGGGGTCTGCACCCCGAGCACTTCGCCGAGGCGATCGCCGAGGAGTTCAGCGAGCACGAGGACCTGCCGAACACGACGAACCCCGACGAGTGGGCGCGGATCTCCGGGCGCAAGGGCGAGCGGGTCACCCATCTGCGGATGATGCACCTCGACACGACCCGCGGAGCCCCGACGCTCGAGTCGGAGATCGCCGAGGCGACCCCGAACCCCGACCTGCTCTGAGACCGGTGGCCGGTCCCGGTCCGACGGGGCCGCGGGATCAGCGTCGGTGCGTGCCGCCGCCGGAGACGGCGGTGGCGATGACCCGCCAGCCGACGAGGGTGATGAAGTTGAGCGTCGTGGCGACGACCATGAAGCTCACGGGAACCTGCCCGGGATCGCCGCCGGCGCCCGTGAGGCCGCGGATGACGAGTCCGAGGAGCACGGTGATGGCCCAGATCCCCGTGCCCGAGGCGAGCGGGGACAGCGGTCGGTCCCACACCGCGGCGAGCACCCACGCGACGACGAGGGCGGCGACGAACGGCCATGCGGTCGTGACGATGCCCTGCGGGTCGAGGTCGTTAGAGTGGGTGTAATGACCGATGATCGTGAAGAGGATCACGAGCACGAGGTCGACGACAAGGGCGATCGGGAGATGAGATTTCTTCGCAGCCACGACTGCGAGTCTAACGGTGGAGGGAGCAGGTCATGATCACGGTGCACCGGGTGATGGGAGCCGAGACCGAGTTCGGGCTGAGCCAGCCGGGCAACCCCGGGGCGAACCCGATGCGCGACTCCGCGCGCGTCGTCGACGCGTATGCGGGGCCGCGCGGTCTCAAGTCGTCCCAGAGCTTCTGGGACTTCGAGACCGAGTCCCCGCTCGCCGATGCCCGCGGGTTCCTCATGAACGTCGCCGACGCCGACGTCTCCCAGCTCACGCACCTGCCCGCCGAGGCGGTCGAAGCCGAGTACCTCGCCAACGTCGTCACCGAGAACGGCGCCCGCTACTACGTCGACCACGCCCATCCCGAGTACTCCTCACCCGAGGTGCTCACCCCGCGTGACCTCGTCACCTACGACCGGGCCGGGGACCTCGTCGCCCTGGCCTCCGTCCGTCGCCTGGCCGCGACCGACGCCCCGGTCAACCTCTACAAGAACAACACCGATTCGAAGGGCGCCTCCTACGGCACCCATGAGAACTACCTCGTCGAGCGCACCGTCGACTTCGACGACCTCGTCGCCGGGCTCATCCCGTTCTTCGTCACCCGGCAGATCCTCTGTGGCTCCGGGCGGGTCGGGATCGGCCGCGAAGGGGAGACCCCCGGCTTCCAGATCTCCTCGCGGGCGGACTTCTTCGAAGCCCAGGTCGGACTCGAGACGACGCTGCGCCGGCCCATCGTCAACACCCGTGACGAACCGCATGCCGATCCCGACCGGTACCGCCGCCTCCACGTCATCATCGGCGACGCCACCCTGGCCGAACCTGCGACCCTCGTCCGGTTCGGCTCGACCGCCCTCGTCCTCGGCCTCATCGAGGCGGGTCTGGCTCCCCGGATCGAGCTCGCCGACCCGCTCCAGGCGCTCTGGGACGTCTCCCATGATCTTGAGCTGAGCACCCGTCTGCCCCTGGCCGACGGGTCGCACCTGACCGCCCTGGAGATCCAGGACCTCTACTGGAGCGCCTGCCGGGAACAGGCCGGTGACGACCCGGAGACGCAGGAGGTGCTCGCCGAATGGCGCCGCTTCCTCGACGGTCTCGCGACCGATCCCACCACGCTCGCCGATTCGATCGACTGGGTCGCCAAATGGGTGCTCCTCGACGGCTACCGGCAGCGGGAGGGACTGTCCTGGGATCATCCCAAGCTCGCCCTCATCGACGTCCAGTACCACGATGTGCGCCCTGAGAAGGGCCTCTTCCACAAGCTCGAGCGGGCCGGGCGGATCACCCGCCTGACGACACCGGAGGAGGTCGAGGCCGCCGTCACCACCCCGCCGGAGGGCACTCGCGCCTACCTCAGGGGACTCGCGGTGACGCGGTTCTCCGACGCTCTCGTCGCCGCGAGCTGGGACTCCCTCGTCTTCGACGCCGGGACCGCCGGGCTGGTGCGCCTGCCGATGAGCGAACCCCGCAAGGGAACCCGCGCCCTCCTCGCCGAGCGACTGGCCGACGTCGACGACGTCGACGGCCTGCTCACGGCCCTGGGAGTGACTAGACTGAGCGCCAAGACGCAAGAGAGAAGGCTGTGATGAGCTCGAACGAACAGATCAACAAGGACCACTCGGCCGGTGGGGACGAGCCGCCGGTCGATCCGCCGCAGGTGGTGTCCGCCCAGATCAACACCGAGAACGTCGATTCGATCCTCGACGAGATCGACAGCGTGCTCGAGTCCAACGCCGAAGAGTTCGTCCGCAACTTCGTGCAGAAGGGCGGCCAATGAGATGGCAGGGTTCCCGCCTGCATTCCTCAGCTCGACGAGCAACTCCTTCATCGACCTCATCCGGGATCTCGCCCCGGACGCGCTGCCGCAGCCGCAGGGCTCGCCGATGAGCGAGCAGCTGCCGCACGCGACGACGATCGTCGCGTTCCACACCGCCGCCGGCGTCCTCATGGCCGGTGACCGGCGCGCGACGATCGGGAACATGATCGCCTCCCATGCGATGGAGAAGGTGCGCCCCGCCGACGACTACTCCGTCATCGGCATCGCCGGCACCGCCGGTGTCGCCCTCGACCTCATCCGGCTCTTCCAGCTCGAGCTCGAGCACTACGAGAAGATCGAGGACGCCCGGCTCTCCCTCGGCGGGAAGGCCAACCGGCTCGCGGCGATGCTGCGCGGCAACCTCGGACTGGCGATGCAGGGGCTGAGCGTCGTGCCGATGTTCGCCGGCGTCGACGACTCCCGCCCGGACGGGCAGATCTTCAGCTTCGACATCACCGGTGGCAAGTACGAGGAGCACCGCTTCCACGCGATCGGCTCGGGCTCCGGGTTCGCCCGGGGTGCACTGAAGAAGCTCTGGGAGCCCGGACTCGCGCCCGATGCCGCGCTCAGCGTCGCCGTCGAAGCCCTCTTCGACGCCTCCGACGACGACTCGGCGACCGGGGGACCGGATTTCGTGCGGAAGCTCGCGCCGACGGTCTTCACCGTCGAACTCGGCACCGGGGTCAGGGAGATCCCCGCCGATCGGGTGCTCGCCACCGCCGCCGAGGTGGTCGCGGAGCGGACGCGGAAGGCACAGGCATGACTCAGGCACCGTTCTACGTCTCACCCGAACAGCTGATGAAGGATCGGGCGGACTTCGCGCGCAAGGGCATCGCCCGCGGCCGGTCCGTCGTCGTCCTCCGCTACGACTCGGGCATCCTCCTGCTCGCCGAGAACCCCTCGCCGACGCTGCACAAGATCGCCGAGATCTACGACCGCATCGGCTTCGCCGCCGTCGGCAAGTACAACGAGTTCGAGACGCTGCGGCAGGCCGGGGTTCGCTACGCGGACCTGCGCGGCTACTCCTACGACCGCAGCGACGTCACCGCCCGGGGGCTGACGAACGCGTACGCCCAGACCCTGGCCGGGGTGTTCACGACCGAGTCGAAGCCCTTCGAGGTCGAACTCGTCGTCGCCGAGCTCGGCCGCACCGCCGCGACCGACCAGCTCTACCGGATCACCTACGACGGGTCCGTCATCGATGAGACCGAGCACGTGGCCATCGGCGGCCAGGCCGATGCGATCACCGCGCGGCTCAAGGGGATCGTGACGAGCGCGAAGCCGCTCACCGAGGTCGTCGACCTCGGCATCGAGGCGCTGACCGCCGCCGGTTCGGGTCCGCTGCCCGTCGACGATCTCGAAGCCGCCGTCCTCGACCGCGAGGTGCCCGGACATCGCACCTTCCGGCGGCTCTCCGACGCCGCCCTGGCCGAGCTCCGGTCGGACTGATGGCCCGCATCTACGGGCTCGAGACCGAGTACGGGCTCGCCCACACCCCGGGGGAGGATCGGCGGCGGATCGGCCCCGAGGAGATCGCCCGCTACCTCTTCCGGCCCGTCGTCAGCTGGGGACGGTCGTCGAACGTCTTCCTCCCCAACGGCTCCCGCCTCTACCTCGACGTCGGCTCCCACCCGGAGTACGCGACCGCCGAATGCGATTCGCTCACCGACCTGCTCGCCCAGGATCGCGCGGGTGAGGCGCTGATGATCGACCTCCTCGACCAGGCGCAGGAGGCGCTGGCCGCCGACGGGCTGACCGGGCGGATCCACATGGTGAAGAACAATACGGATGCGGCGGGCAACTCCTACGGTTCGCACGAGAACTTCCTCATCCGCCGCGGCCTCGACTTCAACCGGCTGACCACCGTGCTCCTGCCCTTCCTCGTCACCCGGCAGCTGCTCGTCGGAGCCGGGGCGATCATTCCCCGCGCCTCCTCGTTCCACCCCGATGAGGACGTCTCGCGCACGGACATGACCTTCGGCCTCTCCGCCCGCTCCGACGTCATGTGGGAGGGCCTGTCCTCGGCGACGACCCGCTCGCGGCCGATCATCAACGCCCGCGACGAACCGCACGCCGATGCGGAGAAGTACCGCCGACTCCACGTCATCGTCGGCGACTCCTCGATGTCGACGGCTACCTCGGCGCTCAAGCTCGGCTCCGCCGTGCTCATGCTCGACCTCATCGAACAGGGGGCGCGCATCCCCGACCACGGGCTGCGCCACCCCGTCCGCGACATCCGCGTCATCGCCCGCGACCTCACGGGAAGGACCGTTCTCGAACGCACGGACGGGTCGACGACGACACCGCTGGGACTGCTCACCGACTACCGGGACCGGGCAGCCCACCTCGTCGAGACCGGCGACCACAGCCTCGGGGACGAGACGCTGGCCGCCTATGTCATCGACCTGTGGTCGCGGATGCTCACCGCCGTCGACGCGCAGGACTTCTCCGGCGTCGACACCGAGATCGACTGGGTGATCAAGCGCACGCTCATCGACCGGGCGATGACCCGCGGCGACATCGGGCTGAGCGACCCGCAGATCCAGCGCCTCGACATCGCCTACCACGACATCACCCCGGCCACCGGACTCTTCCCCAAGCTCGAGGCGGCGGGCCTGGCGACGAACCTCGTCAGCCGGCAGGACCAGGACGTGGCGAAGGAGACTCCGCCGCAGACGACGCGGGCGGCCGTGCGTGGAGAGTTCATCCGCGCCGCCCACGACGCCCGCCGCGACTACACCGTCGACTGGGTCCATCTGCGCCTCAACGACGAATCGGGCCGCGCCGTGGCGCTCAAGGACCCCTTCTCTCCGACGCATCCGCAGGCCGAAGCTCTCATCGCCGGCCTGTAGGATCGTCTGGAACATTCCGACGAAAGGAACCACGTGCGCACCACAGTGCTCAGCGCCATCGCGGCAGCCGTGCTGCTGCTCTCGGCCTGCGGGTCGTCCGAGCCCGACGACAGCGGAGCGAGCGCTCCGGCCTCCGTGCCCGCCCAGGACGCGAAGTCGACGAGCCTCGACGACATCACCGTCGACGGCAAGCCGGGCGAGAAGCCGACGGTGGAGTTCACCGCCCCCCTCGTCGTCGAATCGACTGAGGCCAAGGTGCTCACCGAGGGCGACGGCGATCCGGTGGCTGCCGGCGAGCAGGTCACCGCGCAGATGACGCTGGTCTCCGGCGTCACCGGTGAGGTCATCGAGTCGAGCTACGACTCGGGATCGCCCGCCGGGTTCCCCATGGACAAGTCCCAGATCTCTGAAGACCTCTACACCGCGATCGAGGGCAAGAAGGTCGGCTCCCGAGTGCTCATGACCCTCAACGGCAGCCCCCAGCAGGGACAGCCGAGCCAGACGCTCGTCTACGTCATCGACATCGAGAAGACCTCGCAGCCGCTCACCCGCGCCGAGGGCGAGAAGACCGACCAGTCCGGCAACCCCGTGACTGTGACGTGGGAGGACAACGGCGAACCGAAGATCACCGCCCCCACCGGCGACAAGCCGAGCGACCTCCAGACGTATACGACGATCGAGGGCACCGGCCCCGAGGTGAAGGAGGGCCAGACGGTCGCCGTGAAGTACAGCGGATGGCTGTGGGACGACACGTCACAGCCGTTCGACTCGAACTGGCCCGAGGGCAGCCAGCCGTTCCCCGTCTCACCGGTGGGACAGGCCAACGTCATCGACGGCTGGAACGAAGGCCTCGTCGGCCAGAAGGTCGGCAGCCAGATCGTCCTCGTCATTCCCCCGGACAAGGGCTACGGCGCGGCCGGCAGCCCGCCGAAGATCCCGGAGAACGCGACGCTGATCTTCGTCATCGACATCCTCTCGGCCGACGGCTGAGACGGCACGAGCGCTCGACCGCCCGGTCAGGCGCAGCAGTCCACCACCAAGGAGGAACACCATGGCCAAGCAGAAGCCCGAAGTCGAATTCCCCGGCGGCGAGGCTCCCACGGAGCTCGTCATCGTCGACGACATCATCGGCGACGGCCCCGAGGCGAAGCCCGGGGACACCGTGAGCGTCAACTACGTCGGCGTCGCCCACTCGACGGGCGAGGAGTTCGATGCCTCGTACAACCGCGGCACCCCGCTCGAGTTCCGTCTCGGTTCCGGCATGGTCATCGCCGGCTGGGACCAGGGCATCCAGGGGATGAAGGTCGGCGGACGCCGCACCCTGCAGATCCCCGCGCACCTCGCCTACGGCGATCAGGGCGCCGGTGGGGTCATCAAGCCCGGCGAGTCGCTGATCTTCGTCTGCGACCTCGAAGGCATCCGCTGACCGGACCCTGACTCAGGCGGGGGAGACGAGCCCCGCCGCATACCTGCCCGCCGCGGCGGCAGCGAGGAACGCTGCCGCATCGGCGGGCAGTCTGCGTCCCATCGTCGACAGGCCCACGGGGCTGTCCTGCAGGGCCGACCACAGCCCGGTGAGGTCGACGTCGACGAGTTCATGGCCGCGCAGCTGCGGCAGCTGCGCGGCGACCGCCTCGGCGATGACCTGCGGATCGGGATCCATGGCGGCGCGGTCGGCCTCCGCCAGCGTCGCGAAGTCGGGCACCGGCACCCGCACGCCCGGACGGGCCACCTCGGCGAGCGCGGTGAGTGTGTGGTGGGAGATCCCGAAATGCCGGCCCCGGGCATCGGCGTTCGACATCCGCAGGACTCCGACGGGGATGCCGCCGAGGAGGGCGGCGGCATTGAGGTGCTCGCCGACGACGAGACCGGAGAACCCGTACTTCGTCCCCGTGCCGAGGTTGCCCGGTCCCTGCGCGACGACGGCGATGTCGGCGCCGAGGACGTGCTTGGCCGCGAGCAGTCCGGTGTGGATCGTCACCGCCTCGTAATCAGCACCCCACGACTGACCCGTGCTGATGCTGCCGGTGATCCACCCCGCAGCGGTGAGCCCGGCCACGGCCTGGGAGAACGCGGCCGGCAGCGCCGCGCCGTCGGTGAGGATGTAGGCGACGCGCAGCGTCGGATCGACGGCGCGGATGCCGGCGACGATCGCAGGCAGCGCGGAGTGGAGGTCGGCGACGAGGACGGGCATGCCGTCGATCGACTCCGCCGCGGCGAGGATCCCGTGATGCTCCGACTCCTGATCGTCGACGCCGAGGACCATCGTCTGCAGAGGGGAGTAGCGGTCCTTGACGAGATGGCCGGGGCCCGGGGCGGGGTCCGCGGGCAGACGCTCGGGCAGGGCCACGATGAGACCGAAGCCGCCGGTGCCGAGCCGCTTCGCGAGCGCGGAGACGTTGAGCAGGACCGTGTCGCCGACCTGCGGGGTGCCTGTCGCCTCGGTGTAGGCGATCGCCCTGATCCGCTCCACGTCGGTGCCCGGCAGGGGCCGGTCGAGGTCGGCGTCGACCTCGGTGAGACCGGGGCGGGAGGAGCGGATGCCTGCGACGGTGCCTGTGCGCCAATGAATCATGGTCCCAACCCTATCGCCCGAACCCTGTGGCGGTGGGTTACGGTGGATGCTGTGAACACACAACGCGCGAGCCGCCAGCGGCAGCAGACCGAGCGGCTGATGAACCTGCTCATCGCCCTGCGGGCGGCCCGCGGCTGGGTGTCTCGGACGACTCTGATGAGCGCCATCGACGGCTACGGTGACCTCGACGACGCCGCCTTCGACCGCAAGTTCTCCCGCGACAAGGAGCTGCTGCGGCACATGGGGATCACGATCGCGACCCGCGGCGAACACGACGCGTATTCCGATGTCGGGGAGACCGGGTATCGGATCTCCACCGACGACTACGCGATGGGCGATGTCGATCTCACCCCCGCCGAGGCGGCGGCGGTGGCCGTGGCCGCACGCTTCTGGTCCGATACCGAACTCGGCGAATCGAGCGCTCAGGCGCTGACGAAGCTGCGGGCGCTGGGCATCGAGCTCACCGCCGGGCAGGGGCTCGGCATCGGCCCGGGAGCGGCGAGCAAACTCGGCAAAGCCAACTTCGCCACCGCCCTCCACCACATCAACGCCCGCGAAGCGGTGAGCTTCAAGTACCACAAGCCCGGGCAGAGTCCGCGGAAGGTGCGGCTCGAACCCTACGCCCTGCTCAGCCGCGGGGACCGGGTCTACCTCATCGGCTTCGACCTCGACCGCGGGGCCGAACGGACGTTCCGGCTCACCCGGATCGAGGGGAAGCTGGCCAAACTCGGCGGCCGCGACCCCGGGGACTACGAGATCCCCGCCGACTTCGCGCCCGCGGTCAGCCTCCAGGCGAGCACGGAGATGGCCGTCGTCACCGAGGCGCGGCTGCGCCTGGCCGCCCACCGGGCCGATCCGCTGCGCCGGCGTCGGGTGCGGCGCGACGGCGAGGACATCATCGTCGAATACTCCGACGCCCAGACGCTCGCGGCCGAGATCGTCGGCTTCGGCGACGCCGTCGAGGTCCGCGGGCCCGCCGAGCTCGTGCGCGCGGTGCAGGCGCGCCGGGAGACGATCGCCGATTCCCTCGACCGCTTGGGAGGTCGCAGTGTCCTCAGCGCGTGAGAGGCTCACCCGGCTGCTCAGCCTCGTGCCCTACCTCGATGCCCACCCCGGCGCCGACCTCGAGGAGACGGCGGCGTACTTCGGCATCGATGCCGCGACCCTCATCGACGACCTCGAGCTCCTCTTCGTCACCGGTCGTCCCGGCCACATGCCCGATGACCTCATCGACGCGACGTGGGACGGCGGGAAGATCTACATCTCCAACGCCGAGGAGGTCTCCGTCCCCGTGCGCCTGAGCGCCGAGGAGGCCGGCCTCCTCGTCCTCGCCCTCGAGCTCATCGACGCCCTGCCCGGCCTCGACGCCGAGGCGGTGCGCACGGCGGCGGCGAAGCTGCGGGTCGCGGCCGGCGAGAACCTCCACACCCCCGTCGACGTCGACCCCGTCCCCGCCGACGAGGAGCTGATGAGCGCGCTCAAGGGGTTCATCGCCGCCGAGGCGGCCGTCGAGATCGACTACTACGTCGAGTCACGCGACGAACTGACCACGCGCACCATCGCCCCGACGCGCCTCGTGCCCGGCGCCGACTGGTATCTCGACGCGTGGTGCTACTCCGCGCAGGGCCCGCGCCGCTTCGCCCTCTCCCGGATCCGGGCCTGGACGGAGACCGCCCATCCGCCGATGCATGAGGGTGCCGCCCCCGAGGCGCCGACCGAGGTGACGATGACCCTGACCGCGGCCGGGGCGTGGCTCGCCGACGAACTCGACGTCCGTGAGCGGACGTACGGCGTCGACGGCGACGGCAGCGTCGAGATCCGTCTCACCGTCCACTCCCGCGACTGGCTGGCCCGGTTCCTCCTCGGCCATGCCGACGTCGTCGCGGCCATCGACGCGCCGGACGCGGTAGCCGCCGCCCGGGAGCGCCTCGGCTGATCGGCGCGCGCGGATGAAAGGCTCAGCCGCACAGCGTAGAATTGCCAGGAGCAGTCACAAGCCTAGGAGCTCTCATGAACTTAAGCCCCATGCACATCGCCGTGGTGGTCATCGTCATCATCCTCATCTTCGGTGCTCCCAAGCTGCCGATGCTGGCCAGGAGCCTCGGCCAGTCGCTGAAGATCTTCAAGTCCGAGGTCAAGGACCTCCGCAGCGATGACACCGATGAGAAGACCACCGAGCCGGGTCAGCTGGGCCGAGAGTCCGACCAGTCGGCACCGCGCACCACGCCTGACGCCGCGCCGAACCGGTCCGCGGCGCAGCCGAACCAGGATCCGCAGTCTCGCGAGAAGTGAAATCCCACAGCGAACGGAGCGGCCTGTCCTCACGGAAGAAGAACCCTGAGAAGAAGATGCCCGTCATGGGGCATCTCATCGAACTGCGCAACCGGTTCGTCATCGCGGCCGTCGCGATCCTCCTCGGTGCCATCGGCGGCTGGTTCCTCTACGACCCGGTCCTCGACATCCTCCAGGAGCCGGTGAGGACGATCAACGACTCCACCGGTCGGGTGGCGCAGGTCAACTTCGCGGGCGTCGCCTCGCCGTTCGACATGAAGATCAAGCTCTCGTTCTTCATCGGCCTCTTCATCTCGTGCCCGATCTGGCTCTATCAGGTCTGGGCGTTCGTCGTCCCGGGCCTGACGAAGAAGGAGAAGCGGTACTCGTTCGGGTTCCTCGGCGCCGCCGTCCCGCTCTTCCTCGCGGGAGCCGCGATGGCGTTCTTCGCGCTGCCGAACGCCGTCAAGGCCCTGACCTCGTTCACGCCCTCGGGCGCGACGAACATCATCCCGGCGCAGGACTACCTCAACTTCGTCATGGTGATCATCGTCGTCTTCGGCCTCGCCTTCGTCCTGCCCGTCCTCATGGTCGGACTCAACATGCTCGGCATCCTCTCGGCGACGCGGATCCGGAAGTCCTGGCGCATCATTGTCATGATCACGTTCGTCTTCGCCGCCGTCGCCACCCCGACCCCCGATGCGATGTCGATGTTCTTCCTCGTCATCCCCATGCTCACGCTCTTCTGCCTGGCGTGGGGGATCTGCGTGCTCGGCGACCGCAGACGCAAGCGCAAGCTCGTCGCACAGGGCGTCTGGGTCGACCCGGACGAACTCGACGACGACGATGAGAAGGGACAGCGATGAACGACTCCCAGAGCCCGGCCGCCGCGTATGCGGAGTTCCGGGCCCGCGCCGAACGCGACCAGACGCCGCTGGGACGGTTCATCGCCCGCACCGACTTCGCCCTCGACGACTTCCAGCTCGAGGCCTGCACGGAGCTGCAGGAGGGCAAGGACGTCCTCGTCACCGCGCCCACCGGGGCGGGCAAGACGATCATCGCTGAATTCGCCGTCGACCTTGCGATGGACGAGGGCAAGCGGGTCTTCTACACGACCCCGATCAAGGCCCTGAGCAATCAGAAGTTCGCCGATCTCGTCGCCGTCCATGGGGCGGAGAACGTCGGCCTCCTCACCGGTGACACCTCGATCCGACGTGATGCGCCGATCATCGTCATGACGACCGAGGTGCTGCGCAACATGCTCTACAACGACCCCGAGGGCCTCGACGACCTCGGCTTCGTCGTCCTCGATGAGGTCCACTACCTCGCTGACCGCTTCCGCGGGCCCGTGTGGGAAGAGGTCATCATCCACCTGCCCGAACGCGTCCAGGTCGTCTCGCTCTCGGCGACGGTGTCGAACGTCGAGGAGTTCGGGGCGTGGCTGCGCGAGGTCCGGGGACCGACGACGGTGATCTCGACCTCGCACCGTCCGGTGCCGCTGGTCAACCACGCGCTCGTCGGGCACCGCATGTACGACCTCTTCACCCACCACGACTCCGAGCGCATCGATCCCGCGCTCTCCCATGCCACCCGGACGTACGGGGGACCGCGGTCGAAGCGGGAGCGCGGCGCGAAGGCCCGCTTCCGCCGGCCCAGCCGCACGCAGATCGTCGCCTCCCTCGCGGAGGCGGGGATGCTGCCGGCGATCATGTTCATCTTCTCCCGCAACGGCTGCGACGAAGCCGTCGAGCAGTACATCGCCACGGGAGCCGACCTCAACACGCGTGAGGACAAGGTCATCGTCAACGCGGCGCTCGAACGGCTGCGCGACGAACTGCCCGCCGAGGACCTCGGGATCCTCGGGTACCACTCGTTCCGCGAGGGACTCCTCCTCGGCGTGGCCGCTCATCACGCCGGGATGATCCCGCAGTTCAAGGAACTCGTCGAAGAGCTCTTCTCGGCCGGTGTCATCAAGGTCGTCTTCGCCACGGAGACCCTGGCGCTGGGCATCAACATGCCGGCCCGGACCGTCGTCCTCGAGAAGCTCGTGAAGTTCAACGGCGAAGCCCACGTGTCGATCACCCCCGGTGAGTACACGCAGCTGACCGGCCGCGCCGGCCGCCGCGGCATCGACCGGATCGGCCACGCCGTCGTCGTCTGGCATCCGACGATGGACATCAGCGAGGTCGCCGGCCTCGCCTCGAACCGCTCCTACGCGCTGAGCTCGGCCTTCGGTCCGACGTACAACATGACGGCGAACCTGCTCTCCCGGATGAGCCCCGCCGACGCCGCGAAGGTGCTCGAGACCTCGTTCGCCCAGTTCCAGGCCGACAAGGCCGTCGTCGGTCTGGCCCGGAAGGTCCGGAAGAACGAAGCGACGATCGCGGCGTACGAGACGTCGATGCAGTGCGACCGCGGCGACTTCGGCGAGTACGCGCGGCTGCGTCAGCAGATCTCCGAGACGGAGAAGCAGGAGACGCGGACGAAGACGAAGACGAAGCAGCGCGACATCGTCGAATCGCTGACCGCGCTCAAGGTCGGCGATGTCATCACCCTGCCGACGAAGCGCGTCGAGGGCACCGCGGTGATCATCGCCCCGATGAGCTCCCGCGACGGGGTCTCGCGGTTGCCGACGGTGCTCACCGAACAGGGCAAGGTGTGGCATCTGCGTCCCCACGAGGTCACCGAACCGGTCGCCTCGATGGGTCGGATCAAGGTGCCGAAGAAGTTCAATCACCGGCAGGCAGCGGACCGCCGGGTGCTGCTCGGCATCCTCGCCGAGGCGATCGCCGACGGCCGTGTCGACCGTGACGCCCACTGGGTCTCGACCCCGACGGGCACCGGGGTGAGCACGACGGTCGCCGAACTCCAGGCCCGGCTGCGGTCCCATCCCTGCCATGACTGCCCCGATCGCGAGATGCACGCCCGGTGGGCCAATCGCGCGGCGAAGCTGCACAAAGAGAACGCGTCGCTCATCAAGCGCATCGAGGGACGCACGACCTCGATCGCCCTCGTCTTCGAACGCGTGCAGGAGGTGCTGGCGACGCTCGGGTTCGACCCGGAGCATTCGGACATGCTGCGCCGCATCTACGGGGAGCGCGACCTCCTCGTGGCGCTGACGGTGCGCGCCGGCCTCTGGGATCGGCTGACGGAACCCGAACTCGCGGCCTTCGCCTCGAGCTTCGTCTACCAGGCCCGGCGCAGCGAGAGCTTCCACGCCGAACGCGCTCCCAGCCGCGACCTCAAGGTCGCAGGCGATGAGGCGATCGACCTGTGGAAGGAGCTCTACCGGCTCGAGGAGCAGCACGCCCTGACCCCGACGCCGGAGCCCGACCGCGGTCTGTTCACCCCGATGTTCCGGTGGACGGAGGGTAAGAACCTCGCCGAGTCCCTGCGGGGCACGGACATCGCCGCCGGCGACTTCGTCCGCTGGGCGAAGCAGACCCTCGACCTCCTCGGACAGCTCACCGAGGTCGTCACCCCGGAGACCGCGGTGCGCATCCGCCGGACCATCGACGCGGTGCGCCGCGGCGTCGTCGCCGACGACTCGTGAGCCGACGCGTTGAGCCGACGCTTGCTGAACTGACGCCTGCCGAGCCGGCGGCTCAGCGGCGGATGCGCTTGACGATGTTCTCGATGTCGGAGCCGAAGGCGTTCTCCGTCGTGAGATAGGTCCACGTCGACGACGGACGCTTGAGGCCGTGGGAGGCGAGGTCGATCCCGGTGTCGGTGAACTCCGCCTCCTCGACCGTGGCCTGCGAGTCGTCGAGGACATCGGACCAGAACGAGGAGAACACGCGGATCGACTCCGTGTTGAACGCCTCGTGCGGCTTCTCCTTCGCGAAGGTGCGCAGGTGGATGCCCTCCCGCAGATCGTTGAGGAACGCGAGATGGTCGACCCACCGGGCGTCGAGGTGGAAGAGGAGCACGGAGCGCAGGCTCTCGTCGATGAGTTCGGTCGAATGCTCCTTCTCGAGCTCGGTCACCGTGTCCCCGAGGCGCTCCCTGAGCTCGTCGATCGCCTCGTTGCCATCGCGCAGCTCCCGGCGGCGGGCGAGGACGAGTTCGCGCTGCTTGGCCATGAGCTCGTTGAACCGCCACGTGTCGCGGTGCAGAGCCGTGTTCTGCCCCTCCGCGACCCGCTGGGCGTGCTCGACGAGGGTGAGGGCCCGCTTCGATTCGATCCACCCGTTCTCGTCGCCCTCGGTGACGAAGCGCTGGATCTCCGGGACGCGGGTGAGGAGCTCGTCCTCGAGGCTCGTGAAGAACACCGATGACCCCGGATCCCCCTGCCGTCCGGCACGACCGCGCAGCTGATCGTCGAGGCGGGAGGAGAGGTAGCGCCCGGCGCCGATGACGAGCAGTCCGCCCGCCTCGGCGACCTCGTCATCGGCGAGGCGGATGTCGGTGCCGCGCCCGGCCATCTGGGTCGACACGGTCACCGCGCCGGCGCGCCCGGCATCGCCGATGATCGCGGCTTCGGCCGAGTCGTCCTTGGCATTGAGGACGGCGACGTCGACGCCGCGGTCGATGAGACGGGCGGCCAGGGATTCGCTCTCGGCCACCGAGGAGGTGCCGATGAGCACTGGGCGGCCCTTCGTGTGGTTCTCGACGACCTCCTCGACGATCGCCCGCTCCTTCGACTCCTGATACGTGTAGAGCCGGTCGGGCTCGTCATCGCGGATGACAGGCAGATGCGTGTCGACGGGCACGATCTCGAGCGAGTAGAACTCGCGGAGGTCGTCGCCGACGGCCAGTGCCGTTCCGGTCATCCCGCACACGGTGGCATAGCCGTGGATGAGCTCTTCGACCGTCATCTGGTCGAGGATCTCCCCGCTCTCGGTGGTCACGAGCTTCTCCTTGGCCTCGACGGCGGCCTGGAGGCCGTCGGGCCAGCGCTGGAGTTCGGCGACTCGACCGCGGGAGGCGGAGATGAGCTTGATCGCCCCGTCGACGACGAGATAGTCGACGTCGCGCTTGACGAGCGCCTTGGCGTAGAGGGCGAGGTTGACCGCGGCGAGGTCGGCCGCGCCGTCGCCGTAGAGTTCGACCCCGAGTTCGTCCTCGACGCGGGTGACGCCGTCGTCGGTCAGGGACACCGCACGGCGGTCGGGGCTGATCTCGTAGTCGACGCCCGGGGTGAGGTTCTCGACGAGCGCGGCGATGCGCTCATTGCCGTCCTCGATGGTCGAGGAGCCGGCGAGGACGAGGGGGACCCTGGCCTCGTCGATGAGGACGGAGTCGGCCTCGTCGACGATGACGACGTCGCGCTCGGCGACCCTGATGTCGTCATCGTCGAGGACGAAGCGGTCGCGCAGCACGTCGAAGCCGACCTCGGTGACCGAGGCGTAGAGCACCTCGGCACGGTAGGCAGCCCGGCGATCGGCATCGTCCTGGGCGGCGGAGATCGCCGCGGAGGACACGCCGAGGAGGTCGAAGACCGGCTGCATCCACGTGCGGTCGCGCACCGCGAGGTAGTCGTTGACGCTGACGACGTGGACCCGGCGGCCCTGGAGCGCATACCCGGCGGCGGCGAGAGCTCCGACGAGGGTCTTGCCCTCACCGGTGGCCATCTGGACGATGTGGCCCTGGAGGAGACCGACGAGACCGGTCAGCTGCGTGTCGTAGGCGCGTTCGCCGAGGGTGCGTTCGGCGGCTTCGCGGGCGAGTGCGGCGTACCGGATGAGCGTGTCCTTGGCGCCGCCGCTGGCGAAGACCTCACCGGCGGCCTCGGTGAGCTCGGCATCGCTGAGATCGGCGAATTCGGCGCCTGCGGCGTCGATGTCCGCGGTGGCCTTCTCGAACCAGCCGGTGGCCTTCTCGGCCTGCGCGCCCGGGCGGTTGAGCAAACGGGAAAGAAGTCCCAAGTCATCGTCCTGTCTGTTGCGGTGGTCGAGAGTCGATTCTATCCTCGACGGCGATCGGCCAGGACCCGTCGACGACCGCCTCGGCGTTGCCCTTGCGACGCAGGAACGCCTGGAGATCCGCGGCCTGTGCGCGCTTCCAGTCCCGTTGGGAGGCCATGATCTGCGGTCCGGTCAGCCCGGCGATTTCCGCCGAGCTGTCAGCGATCGCTCGGGAGATGTCCAGGGCGGCACGCGCATCGGCGGCCGCGTCGTGGGCGTCGAGGAGGGAGACGTGCCATGCCTCGGCGGTCGCGGTGAGGGTGCGCTTGCCCTTTCGGTACCGGTCGACGTGCCGGTCGATGACGAAGGTGTCGACGATCGCCGGCAGCAGCTCGCTCAGGGTGAGGTCGGGGCGGTGGCGCCGGACCTCGGCGTCGAGGACGCTGAGGTCATAGACGATGTTGTGCCCGACGACGACGGCGCCCTCATCGCGGAAGCCGGCGAACGCGGCGCACAGGGCGGTGACGACCTCGACGGCGGGGGAGCCGTTGGCCTGCGCGTACTCCGTGGTGATGCCGTGGACGGCGCGGGCGGACTCGGGGATCTCGATGCCGGGATCGGCCAGCCACATCTCGACGCGGTCGGGGTCCTCGACGAGCGCGGCGGTGACGATGCGCGCGGTCGCCGGTTCGACCCCCGTCGTCTCGAGGTCGAAGCCGATGAGGCGGGCCTGCGGCCACGGCGGCGCGGCGGCAGCACGGGAGGCGGGCCCCGGCGCGGCCGTGGTCGCTGTTGCAGGAGTGGCCGGCAGGGCATCCCCGTCGCGGGCGGCCTCGGTCAGGGCCGCGAGCAGATTGTCGACCGAACGGGTGATGTTCTGTCCCGCCGCGGCCGCCGTCACGGCGTCGGCATCGACCGGGTGGGGCAGCGCGGTGAGATCGAGACCGTGGGCGACGTCGGTCAGGCACGTCATCACGTCGACGGTCTTGAGCAGAGTCTCCTCGGAGTCGACGATCGTCGTCGCGCGCTTGGGGCTCAGTCCTCCGTCCTTGACCCCGGCCTTGGCGGCGGAGATGATGCCCGACAGCGAACCGAAGCTCGCCAGCAGGGTGGCGGCGGTCTTCTCCCCGATGCCCGGCGCGCCCGGCAGCCCGTCGGAGGGGTCACCGCGCAGCGCGGCGAGCTCGCGATAGCGCAGGCCGGTCGCGACACCGTAGAGCTCGGGGAGGTCGGCGGCGCCGATCGCCTCCCACTCACCGCCCTTGCGCGGGCGCAGCACGCTGATGTCGCGCTCGGCGTCGAGGAGGGCGAGGAGGTCACGGTCGGGGGAGACGATGACGACCGGGGTCGTCGACTCCGCGGCGAGCGTGGCGATGACGTCGTCGGCCTCGGTCCCTTCCACCTCGGCGATGGGAATGCCGGCGGCCGCGAGCACCCGACGCATGATCGGCAGCTGGGCGTCGAGTTCGGGAGGGATCTCGGTGCCGGCCTCGGCGTCCTTGATGCGGGCCGCCTTGTACTCGGGCATGATCCGGGTGCGGAACTCCGGACGCCAGTCGGCGTCCATCGTCGCGATCACCCGTGCCGAGGAGAAGCGGCGGATCATCTGGGCGATGGCGTCGACGACGCCGCGGACGGCGTTGACCGGCTGGCCCTCGTCGTTGACGATCGAATCCGGCACCGAATAGAAGGCGCGGTAGTAGAGCGCGGGCGTGTCGACGAGTACCAATGGCTTCACAGTCCCCGACGATACCCGACGGCGCTGACACCGCGACGCCCGATGCGCGCGGCGCGCGAGGGCAGGTGTAGCCTGGCGGCTGTGATCATGTACTACGGCGGAGATGTCTACAGCAGCGTCGATCCCTTCGCGACTGCCCTCGGCAGCGCGGACGGGACCGTGAACTTCATCGGCTCGGACGAGGCGGCACTGGCCCTCGACGCCGAGGCGGTCGACCTGGGCGGTGACTTCCTCACTCCCGGGTTCGTCCACGCCGGCCTCCTCCTCGACGAGGCGGCGCCGAGTCCGGCAACCCTCCATGACGCGGGCATCGCCTACGTCCACGCGCTCGGGGACGAGACGGCGCTCGCGCGCTTCGCGGCCGCCCCGCCCGAGGGCCTGACGGTCATCGGCTACCCGGACCTCGCGGCCGGTGACAGCCGGGCGTGGCTGCCCGCCGCGGCGCTCACGGAGCTCACCGCTCTGCCCGAGACCTCCCTCTACCTCGTCGTCGCCGACCCCGAGGAGCTCTCCGCGGTGCTCACCCGATTCGCTGCGGATCCGGCCCACGCGCAGCGGTGGGGGTACCGTCTGCTCCTCGACTTCACGGTGCCCGCCGCCCTCGTCGACGACCTCGGCCGCAGCGGTGTCGCGCTCACCCTCGACCCGAGCCGCGATCAGCCGCTGGCCGCGCTGCTCTCCGCCGGAGCGCAGGTCTCCTTCGTCCTCGCAGACGAGTCGCCGTGGGCGAGCGTGCGCGATGCGGTCATCGGCAGCGACGGGGTCGGCGCCCGCGCCGCCTTCAACGCCGCCACCCGGTTCGCCCACCGTGCCGCCGGCAATCCGGAGGGCGGAGTGCTCCGTCCCGGTGCCGCAGCCGACTACGTCCGCTGGCGGGTCGAGCGTCTCGTCGTCCAGGTCGCCGACCCCAGGGTCGCGGCGTGGAGCACCGATCCGGCCTCCGGCACTCCGGGGCTGCCCGAGCTCGCCCCCGACGTCGCCCTGCCGACACGCGTGAGCTGAGTCGGATTTCAACCCGACACGCCGAGGAGTGAGAAGTTTTCTTCCCCCGCAGGCTTCGCTCTCACCTGCGGATTTGATCAAAGTCGCAGGTCACAGACATTTTGCAGACTCGGGTCGAGCGATTAGATTCGTCGTTGACGTTCCACCGGTTGTGGAATGGAGCCGACACTCCTGTCAATAGATAACTCACTGTGCGCCGCGGTTTCCCCGTGTGAGCACAGCGTGGTCCGAAGGCGGGGGTGTCGGCTCATTGTTCGGGGCCCGAGGGGCGTAGGGTTGACGCCGTGGTTTCGAAGATTCTGGTAGTCATCCCGACGTACAACGAACGTCTCGCCCTTCCCGTCACTCTCGCGGGGCTGTTCGAGCATCAGCCCGAGGTCGACGTTCTCGTCGTCGACGACGGCTCTCCCGACGGGACGGGGGAGTGGGCCGACGAGCAGGCGGCCGTCGATGATCGCATCCACGTCCTCCACCGCACGGAGAAGGCCGGTCTCGGCATGGCCTACATCGCCGGCTTCACGTGGGCGCTCGAGCGCGACTACGAGATCATCTGCGAATTCGATGCCGACGGGTCGCATCGGCCCCTCGACCTCGGTCAGCTCATCGCTCCGGCACTCGCCGGTGCCGCCGATCTCGTCATCGGCTCCCGCTGGGTGCGCGGCGGCGCGATCGTCGACTGGCCCCGGTCCCGCTTCCTCCTCTCCCGGGGCGCCAACCTCTACGTCGACGCGATGATGGGCCTCGGAGTCCGGGACGCCACCGCGGGCTTCCGCGCCTACCGCCGCGAGGTCCTCGAGGCGCTCCAGCTGACCGGGGTCGAGTCACAGGGCTACTGCTTCCAGATCGACATGACGTACCGCACGATCGACGCGGGCTTCCGGGTGCTCGAGGTTCCGATCGTCTTCGTCGAACGCGAGCTCGGGGAGTCGAAGATGAGCTCCTCGATCATCTCGGAGGCGTTCACGAAGGTCGCCGGCTGGGGACTGGCCCGCCGCGGCCGCCAGGTGAGGGCGCTCTTCGGACGCTGAGGACCGGATTCCGTTCCTGAAAAGCACGAGGGGCGTCGACCTGTCGGTCGACGCCCCTCGTGTCGGGCAGCGGAGTCTCAGCTCTGCGCGGGCACCTCACCGCGGCGAATCGCCAGGCGCTCGTCGAGGAGGACCTGGAGTTCGTCGAAGGAGCGGCGCTCGAGGAGCATGTCCCAATGCGAGCGGACGTGCTTCTCGGGTTCGCCGTCGGGTTCGTTGACGCCGACGCGCACGCCGATGCCGTGGATGCCCGAATCCCATGTCGAGGGGACTTCCGCCTCGATCGAGAACGGAACCTTGAAGCGGGTGCCGTCCTCGCATTCGAATTCGACCATCTGGCGCGGCGCCGGCTCGACGCCCTCCTCCGACTCCAGGCTGCGCGAGCCCAACTGTGTTCCGCGAAGACTGCGTTCGCTCATCTTTCAGACCTTCCGACTCGACTGCAGACGTGCATACGAAAGCAACAGTCTACCGCGTCGGGCTATTCCCCGGCGGGGGCGGGGAGCCGGCCTCGTTCTGTGCAGGCTCAAGGAACACGGCAGCCGTTCCCCTGCGCAGGCAGTCAGCCGAGCGTCGCCTGCGCGAGCGGGACGTCATCGGTGACGATGGCGTCGACGCCGAGACCGGCGAGCGTGCGCATGTCGGCGGCGTCATTGATCGTCCACACATGCACTTCGAGTCCGAGCCGGTGGGCGCGATCGACGAAGCTCCGTGTGACGATCGGCACGCCCTTCCAGCGCATCGGCACCTGGAAGGCGTCGAGGTCGGGAGCGAGCTCGAGCAGACCGCGGGTCGGGAAGCCCGGCAGGACGCCGAGGAGGAACCGTGCCGTCTCCCCGGTGCCCGCCGAGGTGGCCACCCCGGGCAGGCTCGCCCGCAGCCGCCGCAGCGTGGCATCGGAGAACGACGCCAGCCGCAGGGAGTCCTCGATGCCGCGGACGAGGACGAAGCGGACCATCGCCGCGATCGACTCCGGAGCCTTGACGTCGATGTTCCACTTCGCGCCCGGCAGTGCGTCGACGAGCTCGCCGAGGCGGGGCAGTCGCCCGCCGTCGACGAGGTCGATGGCGTCGAGCTCGTCGGCCAGCAGGTCCCGGATGAGGTGCGGGCAGTCGGCGATGCGCCGCAGATCCGCATCGTGCGCGGCGAAGAGCACCCCGTCGGCGGAGGCGTGGACATCGGTCTCCATCCAGGTGATTCCCGCGTCCCACGCCGCGGTGAATGCCGTGAGCGTGTTCTCGCTCGTGCCGGGCCACAGGCCGCCGCGATGGGCGATGATCTCAGGCTGGGAATTCATGATCCAATCCTAGAGTCCTGTTGAAATCTCCCCTGGTGTCGACAACGATGGAGGCATGAGCCGAGCACAGGACCCCATCGAACCGGACTTCGTCATCGATTCGACCAAGCGCACCCCCACCGAGCGGGCGCGCACCGCCGCGACCCGCGCCTACGGCGCCGCGAGCAGCGGCGTGAGGAACGTCCGCGAGGCCGCGAAGGGCTCACGTCTCATCGAGGCCGCCGAGTCGTCGGTGAACAAGGCGCTCGGCAGCGTCTCCCATGCGATCGACGACGCCGTGCGCAGCGGCAAGGTCGAACGCGCCTTCGACCGCGCGCAGGAGACCGTGACCTCGGGGGCCGACAGCGTCCGCCGCCTCGTCACGCGCCGGTCACGACAGGATGATGCCGGGCCGCAGGACGCCGGGCGCACCCGCGACTGAGATCGCTGCCGTGACGCATCTCTCCCGCCCTCGGGCGGCGACTGCGCGTGCCGCGTTGAAAATGTAACAGTTCGTTAACTAGACTGGCCCCAGGTAACGATCCGATAACTTGGGGCGCAGGCTCGATGAGCGTGTGCCGCGCACTCTCACGTGAAGGACGGACTGTGGGCAAACACTCCTCGACCTCGACGAAGGGCTCGCTCCTCGCCGCACTCAAGCCGGCGAAGAAGCGCACGGGGCGCCACGCGCCCGAGGCGAACTCGGCGAGCGGAGTCCTCTCCGCCGTCCGTTCACGGCCCGTGCTCTCGGCCTTCATCGTCCCGGCCGCCGCGACCGCAGCGGTCGTCGGGTCGACGTTCGCCATGGCACCCGATGCGACCGGTCCCGCGGAGCAGGTCGTCGCGCAGAGCCCCGTCGTCGTCGAGGTCCCCGCTGCCAGCCCCGCCGCCGACGACAACCTCAAGAAGGCCGAGGAGCAGGCGAAGGCCGAGCCGGAGAAGCTCTCACTCGAAGCGAAGACGAAGGCACCGGAGCCCAAGCCCTCGGCCTCGAGCAAGAAGTCAGCGCCGGCACAGAGCTCAGGATCGAAGTCCTCCGCATCCGACGATTCCGCACCCTCGAAGTCGGGGTCCTCGGCCGGCAGCTCCGGCTCGTGCCCGATGTCGTACTACGGCGGCGGTGACGGCTTCGACGGGCAGAAGACAGCGAACGGCGAGACGTTCAACACGAACGAGCTCACCGCCGCGCACAAGAGCCTGCCTTTCGGCTCGAAGGTGAAGATCACGAACAAGGCCAACGGCAAGTCCGTGACCGTGCGCATCAACGACCGCGGCCCCTACAGCGGATCTCGCTGCATCGACCTCTCGAAGGCCGCGATGGAAGCCGTCGGCGGAATCAGCGCCGGGGAGATCCAGGGCTCCTACGAAGTCCTCTGAGACCGACCGCGCGGCCGGTCACACCCTGTTGAGTTCGAGAAGCTCGCACGCCCGGCGTGCGAGCTTCTCGCGCACCGTTGCGGGGGAGACGACCTCGACTCCGGGCACGGTGAGCAGCTGAGAGACGGCGACCTCGACCGATTCGAGGGCGATGTCGACCTCGAGGCGCGCCACGCCGTCGGCCCCGGTGACCGGACGAGCGGCGGCGACCGCCTCGGCGGTGAGAGGACCGGGGACGTGGTGGACAAGATCAGCGCACGCCGCCTGTGCCAGCCGGATCCGGACCGGCAGTGTGCGCAGACTCCGGTCGAAGTCGATGCGCGCCTGCTGCCAGTGGTCACCGAGGTCGAACCCCGTGGGACCGGTCGCCTGCGTCCAGTGCAGTCGCGCGTCGGTGATCCGCGAGACCCGATACGTCCGGGGCGCGCCTCCCGGCGGCTGGGCGACGAGGTACCAGCGCCCGGCCTTGACGACGAGCCCCAACGGGATGACGCGGCGCAGCCGGGTGCCGGCGGCCCGCGGATAGGCGAAGCGGAGACCGCGGCGCCGGCGCAGCGCGGTGGCCACGGTGTCGAGCGCCGGGGGAGCGGCCTCCTCGGCGAACCAGTCGGGTCCGTCGACGATGACGGTGCGCGTGAGATCCTCGTGACCGGCGGCGGAGATCTTCGCCCGCGCCGTCGCGAGGTCGCCGGAGAGACCGAGGTCGGCCGCGGCGAAGGATCCGAGGAGCACCGAATCGAGTTCGGTGCGGGTGAGACCCGACAGCGGTGATGTCCACTCGCCGAGGAGGCTCACTCCGCCGCCCGGACCGGACTCCGTGACGATGGGCACGCCCATCCGGGAGAGCTCAGCGAGGTCGCGGTAGATCGTGCGCACCGTGACCTCGAGGCGGGTCGCGAGGTCGCTCGCCGTGAGCGGCTGCGACCGCGCCGAGAGCAGCGCGATCTCCGAGACGAGTCGGGCGGCCTTCACGGTGCACTCCCGACCGACGACACAGCATCCATGGACAGAGATTCTATGCTCATCCCTGACAGTCGATGTCAGGGATCGGGGTCGAAGATCGATCCATGACGCATTCATCCATGACGCATTCATCGCCGTCCACCCGCCCCGAACCGACCCCTCTCGACAGCCGGCCGCTGGCCGGCCGGACCGCTCTCGTCGCCGGGGCGACCCGCGGCGCGGGCCGGGTGATCGCCCGTGAACTCGCCGCCGCCGGAGCATTCGTGTGGTGCACCGGCCGGTCGACAGCCGGCCGACCATCGGACTACGGGCGCCCGGAGACGATCGACGGCACGGTCGAGCTCATCAGGGCCGCCGGGGGAGAGGGCCAGGCGGTGGTCTGCGACCACCTCGACGAGGAGTCGCTGTCGGCCCTGGCCGAACGGGTCGAAGCGGAGGGCCGAGGTCTCGACATCCTCGTCGGCGACATCGGCGGCGAGGCCTACGTGTCCTGGGGTCAGCCGCTGTGGGAGGCCGACGCCGTCCAGGGCCGGCGACTCCTCGAGACCGGGCTGCTCAGCCACGTTCTCACCGCTCGCGCGCTTCTCCCGCTGCTCACCCGCACACCCGGCGGGCTCCACCTCGAGATCACCGACGGCACGAGCGACTACAACGCGACTCACTTCCGGGAATCCATCTGGCTCGACCTCACGAAGACGGCGATCAGCCGGTTCGCCTTCGGCCTCTCCCATGAGCTCGGCCCCGTCGGCGCGACCGCCGTCGCCCTGACTCCGGGCTGGCTGCGCTCGGAGATGATGCTCGAGGGCTTCGCGACGAGCGAGGAGGCATGGCTGTCCGACGCCCTCGACGAGTCGAACGAGGCCACGCCGCGGGACTTCGCGATCTCCGAGACCCCGCACCTGATCGGCCGCGGCATCGCCGCACTCGCCGCCGATCCCGACCGTCACCGCTTCACGGGACGGACGCTCAGCAGCTTCGACCTCGCGGTGACCTATGATCTCACCGACCTCGACGGCTCCCGGCCCGATGTGTGGGGCTTCCTCGCCGCGAAGGAGGACGATCCGTGCGTGGACCCGATGACCTTCCGGTGACCGAGCGAGGTGAGACACCGCTACCCAACCCCGGCGCCCGGGACTACTCTGGCAGTACATCAGCGGTACCACGATCCTTGAGGGGAGCGCCATGTCGGAGGAGACAGCAGACGTCATCATCGTCGGAGCCGGGCCGACGGGGCTGACGGCCGCCCGCGCGCTCACCGCTGCGGGACGGTCGGTCATCGTCCTCGAAGCCCGTGACCGGGTGGGCGGGAGGACGTGGACGGACACGATCGACGGACAGATGTTCGAGATCGGCGGCCAGTGGATCTCACCGGACCAGACGGCGATCCTCGACCTCGTCGACGAACTCGGGCTGACGACCTACCAGCGCTACCGCGACGGCGACAGCGTCTACCTCGCCCCCGACGGGACCCGGACCGTCTACGACGGCGGCATGTTCCCCGTGCCCGCGGCCACGCAGGCGGAGATGGAACGCCTCATCGGCCTGCTCGACGACCTCGCCGAGCGCATCGGCGCCGACGCCCCGTGGGACGCACCTGAGGCTGCCGAACTCGACGCGGTCTCCTTCCAGCACTGGCTGGAGGAGCAGTCCGACGACGCGCTCGCGGTGGCGAACATCGGGATGTTCGTCGCCGGTGGCATGCTGACGAAGCCGACGACCGCGTTCTCGGCGCTGCAGGCGATCCTCATGGCCGCCTCGGCGGGATCGTTCTCCCACCTCGTCGACGACCATTTCATTCTCGACCGCCGGGTCGTCGGCGGCATGCAGTCGGTGTCCAAGCGCCTGGCCGCCGATCTCGGAGCCGACATCGTGCGGCTGAACAGCCCCGTCCGAACCATCGACTGGAGCGGTGAGGACGTCGTCGTCTCCACCGATGACGCGTCCTTCACCGGCACCGAGGTGATCGTCGCCGTCCCGCCGAACCTCTACTCCCGGATCACCTACGTCCCGCACCTGCCGCGCCTCCAACAGGTCTTCCACCAGCACCAGTCGATGGGCCTCGTCATCAAGGTCCACGCGACGTACCCGCGCCCGTTCTGGCGGGAGCAGGGCTTGTCGGGCACCGGTTTCGGCGCGGGCCACCTCGTCCAGGAGGTCTACGACAATACGAACCACGGGGAAGAGCAGGGCACGCTCGTCGGCTTCATCTCCGACGTCAACGCCGATCGCATGTGGGCACTGGACGAGGAGGACCGGAAGACTGAGATCCTCGAGGCGATCGCGGCATTCCTCGGACCGGAGGCGCTCACCCCGACGGTCTTCCACCTCTCGGACTTCGGGGCCGAGGAATGGACGCGCGGGGCGTACGCGACGAGCTACGACCTCGGCGGGCTGAGCCGCTGGGGACGGTACCAGAACGATCCCGTCGGACCGCTCCACTTCGCGAGCTCGGACATCGCCGGCCGTGGCTACCAGCATGTCGACGGGGCGGTGCGGATCGGGCGGGACACCGCTGAGACGGTGCTTCGCGCTCTCGCCGACTAGTGGTTAGATGAACGGATGACTTCGGCAACACCCGCACCAGAACGCCCCATCGAAACCGACTCCGGCCTCAGCGCAAAGGGGCTCTCCGCCGGCAAGGTCGGTGCGATCGGCGGCGCGATCATCGGCATCGCCTGCATCGCGCCCGCGTACACGCTCACCTCGGGGCTCGGCCCGACGATCTCCGAGGTCGGGGTCCACACCCCCGCCATCCTCCTCATCGGCTTCGTCCCCATGCTCCTCGTCGTCTTCGGCTACCGGGAGCTGAACACCGCGATGCCCGATTCGGGCACGACCTTCACGTGGGCGACGCGGGCCTTCGGTCCGTGGCTCGGGTGGATGGGCGGCTGGGGGCTCATCGCCGCGACCGTGCTCGTCCTGTCCAACCTCGCCGCCGTCGGCGTCGACTTCCTCTTCATCCTCCTCAGCCAGATCTTCTCCGACCCCGCGATCGCCGACCTCACCCGGGTGCTGTGGATCAACATCCCCATCACCATCCTGCTCACCGCGATCGCCGCCTGGATCTCCTACCGCGGCGTCGAAGCCACCGAGAAGGTCCAGGTCTGGCTCGTCGCCTTCCAGGTCATCGCGCTCGGGTGGTTCGTCATCGCCGCGCTCATCCACGTCGCCAACGGCACCGCCTTCGACGCGACGCCGGTCAGCCTCGACTGGTTCAACCCGGCTGCGGCCGGGGACTTCTCGACGATCGCCGCAGCCGTGTCGCTCTCGATCTTCCTCTTCTGGGGCTGGGACACCGTCATCACGATGAACGAAGAGGCCAAGGACCCGGAGAAGACCCCCGGTCGGGCGGCGATGCTGACGATCGTCGCGATCGTCATCATCTACCTCGCCTGCACGATCGCCGTCATCGCCTACGCCGGCGTCGGCACGGAGGGACTCGGGGCCGGCAACCCGGAGAACCAGGAGTCGATCTTCGCGGCACTGGCCTCGCCGATCATGGGACCCTTCGCCATCATCGTCTCGATCGCCGTGCTCTCCTCGTCACTGGCCTCGCTGCAGTCGACGATGGTCTCGCCCTCCCGGACGATCCTCGCGATGGGGCACTACGGTGCGCTGCCGAAGCGCTACGGCAACGTCTCCCCGCGCTTCAAGTCGCCCTCGGTGGCGACGATCACCTCGGCGGCAGCGGCGATCATCTTCTACGTCGTCATGCGTCTGCTATCCGAGAACGCCCTGTGGGACACGATCACCGCGCTCGGGCTCATGGTCTGCTTCTACTACGGGGTGACCGGGCTCGCGTGCACGTGGTACTTCCGCCGGTCCCTCTTCCTCTCCGCCCGGACGGTGTTCTTCCGCTTCCTCTTCCCCCTCCTCGGCGGACTCACCCTCCTCGTCATCTTCGTCCGCACCGCGATCGACTCCCTCGACCCCTCGTACGGGTCGGGGTCGTCGGTCTTCGGCATCGGCCTCGTCTTCGTCCTCGGGATCGGCGTGCTCCTCCTCGGCGTCGTCATCATGATCATCCAGGCCGTGCGCCACCCCGCGTACTTCCGCGGAGAGACGCTGAAGAAGGGCGTCCACGCCGAGGCTGCCTGAGGTGGGGGAGAGGCACCGGCTGGCCGAGCTGCGAGCGCTGCGGCGGGTCCGCGATCGCATCGACCGCGAGTTCGACCGCCCCCTCAACGTCCCCGACCTCGCAGCCGGGGTGCACATGTCGGCCGGTCACCTCAGCCGCCGGTTCAAGGCCGCCTACGGCGAGTCGCCGTATGCCTACCTGCTCACTCGCCGCATCGAGAGGGCGATGTCGCTCATCCGCCGCGGCGACCTCTCGATCACCGAGATCTGCTTCATGGTCGGGTTCAGCTCGCTCGGCACGTTCAGCACGCGGTTCTCCGAACTCGTGGGCCTGTCACCGACGAGCTACCGCGACCGCGCGGTCCACGGCGACCTCGACCTGCCGACGATCATCGTGCGCACCGTCCTCAGACCCGTCAGGAATCGAGAAGTGAGACCCCGTCCTTCCGACTAGCATGAGCGTCATGGACATCTCGATCAATGCCAGCTTCCTTCCGCACACCGACGCCGAGGCGTCACTGACCTTCTACCGCGACGTCCTCGGCTTCGAGGTCCGCCTCGACGTCGGCCAGGGCCAGATGCGCTGGATCACCGTCGGCGCCCCCGACCAGCCCGACACCTCCATCGTGCTCACCCCCGCCGTCGTCGACCCGACGCTCACCGAGGCCGAGCGCGAGACCATCGCGGCGCTCATGGCCAAGGGCAGCTACGCCTCCATTGTCTTCGCCAGCCCCGCTGTCGACGCCGTCTTCGCCGAGGTCGAGGCGAAGGGCGCCGACATCGTCCAGGAGCCGATGGACCAGCCCTACGGTCTGCGCGACTTCGCGCTGCGCGATCCGGCGGGCAACCTCATCCGCGTCCAGCAGCGGGACTGAAGGGCTGCGATGACCCAGGCAGCGGACAGCCATGACCTCATCCGGGTGCGCGGGGCCCGGGAGAACAACCTCCGTGACGTCTCCGTCGACCTGCCCAAACGCCGGCTCACCGTGTTCACCGGTGTCTCCGGGTCGGGCAAGAGCTCACTCGTCTTCGGCACGATCGCCGCGGAGTCGCAGCGGATGATCAATGAGACCTACAGCGCCTTCGTCCAAGGGTTCATGCCCCAGATGGCCAGGCCCGACGTCGACGTCCTCGAGGGCCTGACGACGGCGATCCTCGTCGACCAGGAGCGGATCGGGGCGAACCCGCGCTCGACGGTGGGCACCGTGAGCGACATCAACGCGAAGCTGCGAATCCTCTACTCCCGCCTCGCCGAACCGAACCTCGGCTCCCCGAACGCCTACTCGTTCAACGTCGCGACGATCAGCGGCAAGGGGGCGGTGACGACGGTCAAGGGCGATGCCAAGGAGGTCGAACGGCGCGAATTCAGCGTCAACGGCGGCATGTGCCCGCACTGCGAGGGCATGGGCACGGCCACCGCGATCGACGTCACGCAGATCATCGACGAGTCGAAGTCGGTCAACGAGGGGGCGATCACCGTCCCCGGATTCAAGGTCGGCGGCTGGTCCGTCCGCTTCTACGCGGAGTCCGGGTTCTTCGACCCCGACGTCCCCGTCGCCGAGTTCACCGCCGCGCAGCGCCGCGCCCTGCTCGATCTCGAGGGGGAGAAGATCGTCGTCAACGGGACGAACCTCACCTACGACGGCCTCATCCCGAAGATCCGGAAGTCCTTCCTGTCCAAGGACCGCGACGGCATGCAGAAGCACATCCGGGAGTTCGTCGACCGCGCCGTCGTCTTCACCGAGTGCCCCGAGTGCCATGGGACCCGACTCAACGCGGCCGCGCGGTCCTCGCTGCTGGCAGGGAAGTCCATCGCCGAGGTGTGCGCGATGGAGATCTCGGAGCTCACCGCGTGGCTCGCCGAGATCGACGATCCCGGCGTCGCACCGCTCGTCGCCTCCCTCAAAGAGACCGTGCAGGCCTTCGTCGACATCGGTCTCGGCTATCTCTCCCTCGACCGCTCATCAGGATCGCTGTCCGGGGGAGAGGCCCAGCGGATCAAGCTCGTCCGCCATCTCGGCTCCGCACTCACCGACGTCACCTATGTCTTCGACGAACCGACGATCGGCCTCCACCCCCACGACATCGAGTCGATGAACCGTCTGCTCCTGCAGCTGCGCGACAAGGGCAACACCGTCCTCGTCGTCGAACACAAACCGGAGACGATCGGCATCGCCGACCATGTCGTCGACCTCGGTCCCGGCGCCGGCACCGCCGGGGGAGAGATCTGCTTCACCGGCACCGTCGCGGGTCTGCGGGAGTCGGGCACGCGCACCGGCGACCATCTCGGCTTCACCGCAGCGCTCAAGGAGACGGTGCGCACACCGACCGGTGCACTGGAGATCAGGGGAGCGAACGGCCACAATCTCCGCGATGTCGACGTCGACATCCCCCTCGGTGCGCTCACCGTCGTCACCGGGGTCGCGGGGTCGGGCAAGAGCACGCTCATCGACAACTCGCTCGCCACCCGCGACGACGTCATCATCATCGACCAGACGCCGATCAAGGGGTCGAGACGGAGCAACCCGGCAACGTACACCGGCATGCTCGAACCGATCCGCAAGGCGTTCGCGAAGGCCAACGACGTCAAACCGGCCCTCTTCAGCGCGAACTCCGAAGGAGCCTGCCCGGTGTGCAACGGGGCCGGCGTGATCTATTCGGATCTCGGCATGATGGCGGGGATGTCCGCCCCGTGCGATGTCTGTCAGGGCAAGGGCTTCCAGGCCGCGGTGCTCGACTACACGTTCGGGGGCAGGAACATCCGCGAGGTCCTCGACATGCCCGCCGCCGAGGCGGTCGACTTCTTCTCCGCGGGGGAGTCGAAGGTCCCGCAGGCCGCGAAGATCGCCGCCGCTCTCGTCGACGTCGGTCTCGGCTACATCAGTCTGGGCCAGCCGCTGACGACGCTGTCCGGCGGTGAGCGGCAGCGCCTCAAACTAGCCGCGCATCTGTCGGCGAAGGCCGCCGACGCCGCGTCGGTCATCGTGCTCGACGAGCCGTCGACCGGGCTCCACCTCGCCGATGTCGAGAACCTCCTGCGGCTGCTCGACGGCCTCGTCGACGCCGGGCGCACCGTCATTGTCATCGAACACCATCAGGCGGTCATGGCCCACGCCGATCACATCATCGACCTCGGGCCGGGTGCCGGACACGACGGCGGGCGGGTCGTCTTCACCGGCACTCCTGCCGAACTCATCGCCGACGGTGCCACGCTCACGGCGCGCCACCTCGGCGACTATGTCCGGCAGAGTGTACAGGTGTGAACTTTCCGTGCCCGTATGGACACGGTCGGAGAAGTCGATTACCGTTTCTAACGGTTCGGTAACGTCCGGCCGTGTCCGAGGCTCCTTCCCAAGGGCATGCACCCACCTCACAACGGAGATGACCACTGTGAAACTCGTCAGCACCTTCCTGCGCAGATCTGCGATGCTTGTCGGGGCCGGGGCACTGGCCGCGGCCGGCCTCCTCGGGGCGAATGCGCCCGCCCTCGCCGATGAGTCCGAGAGCGTGTGGGATCGCGTCGCCGCCTGCGAGTCGAGCGGCGACTGGAGCATCAACACGGGCAACGGCTACTACGGCGGTCTGCAGTTCTCGCTGCGGACATGGAAGGCCTTCGGCGGTGAGGGCATGCCGCACGAAGCCAGCCGTGAGGAGCAGATCCGGATCGCGCAGAAGACTCTCGCCGTGCAGGGTCCCGGCGCCTGGCCCACGTGCGGGAAGAAGGCAGGCCTGACGAAGGAGAACGGCGCTGCCGATGACGGCGGAGCCTCCGAAGCCATGAAGGACGAGGACGCGAAGGCCGAAGAGCCCAAGGCTGAGGAGCCGAAGAAGGACGAACCGAAAGCTGAAGAGCCGCCGGCACCGGAGGAGCCGAAGGCTGAGGAACCGAAGGCTGAGGAGCCCAAGGCTGAAGAGCCGCCGGCACCCGAGGAGCCCAAGGCTGACGAACCGAAGGCTGAGGAGCCCAAGGACGAACCGACAGCGACCGAGGAGCCGACGGCACCGGAGGAGCCGACGACCGACGCGCCTGCCGAGGACACCGCCGATGACTCGGCGGACACCGGCGACGCACCTGCGTCGAACGGCGACGACGACGGCGGGAGCCCGCCGAACGGCACCGGCCTCACCGGTCACGTCATCCAGATCTTCTGACCACGCAGTCTGCTGGGGGAGTCAGTGCGCTCAGCGCACTCTGGGCACTCTGGGCACGGTGACCGTCCTCTGAGGCGATTCCCACGCGCGCACACCGGACAGAAGTGCTCATCTTCGCTAGCGTGTATAACGGTTCGGTAACGGCCGAACCGATTGACCGAATGCAGTCGACCGATGGAGATGACATTCGTGAAACACGCTGCGACCACTCTGCGCAGAACAGCACTGCTCACCGGTGTCGGCGCGATCGCCGCCGCCGGACTCGTCGGCTTCGGCGCACCAGCCCAGGCCGCTGAGTCCGACGGTGTCTGGGATCGCGTCGCCGAATGCGAGTCCGGTGGTGACTGGAGCATCAACACCGGCAACGGGTACTACGGCGGGCTGCAGTTCTCGGAGCAGACCTGGAAGGCGTTCGGCGGTGAAGGCATGCCGCATGAGGCGAGCAAGCAGGAGCAGATCCGCATCGCTCAGAAGACGCTGGCGGAACAGGGACCCGGTGCGTGGCCGACGTGCGGTGAGAAAGCCGGCCTGACGAAGGAGAACGGCGCTGCTGACGACGGCGGTGGCTCCGGTGGTTCGGACGACTCCGGCAAGGTCGGCCTCGGCGGTTATGTCGTGAGCTGATGATCGTCGGATCATGGTATGGCCGCGGGCAGCGTCGAGCTGTCCGCGGCCACACGTGCATTACAGCGCATCACCGGCGCTCCCGAGTATCGCGCCGATAATATACATTATGTTAACTAGACTGATGAGGCCACTGCCCCGATCTCGCGTCGGTCTTGGAACCCGCAGGTCGACATGGAGCCTGCATGCCATCCCGGAGCCTGCGCGTCGATGCGGAGTCCGCGGGTTAATACGGAGTCCGAAGTGTCGGCCCCTGCGGCGCGCTTCGCTCATCACCGCTGACGTCGGCCTGTGCGACGGCGGCTTCCGGCTCGCCTGCGCGACGACGGCCTTCGGCTCGCCTCGAATCACGGACCGGGTGTCGGCCGGTGTGTCATGCACCCGCATCTCCACCGCGTCGGCGGTTGACGACTGCGTGACGAGCTGGCCTGAACGGCTGGGGTGCCCTGCCTGGTGCGCCGTCCTTGTCGTCCAGTCATCGGACTGCTCCCCTAGTCCCAGCGGAGATTCGGCCGCCTTCAACGTCGATCTATCGCGATGGAACTACCAGACATCGGACTGTTGACTTATCTAACGAGCGTTCAATAGGGTATGTGTGATCGCGGCCACAGGAGTTCGGCCGGATGTCACCACGACGCAAGGACGCTTCATGGTTCACCCTCAGTCCACTCCCCCTGTCGCACTCGCTGCCACAGCCGGGTCGGAATCCCGCCGCAAGGCCTGGTCGCTCACGGCCCTGCTCGTCGTCCTCTACGTCGTCAACTACGGCGACAAGGCCGCCTTCGGCATCATCGCGCAGGCGCTCGGCGAGGAACTCGGCATCAGCGCCGCCCAGATCGGCCTCGTCGGCAGCCTCTTCTTCTTCGCCTTCACGGTCGGCGGCTTCTTCGCCGGCGCCCTCAACCGGTGGATGTCGCTGCGCACAGTCCTCCTCGTGCTCGCCCTCGTGTGGGCAGCGGCCATGCTCCCGCTCGTCGTCGCCGCGACCTTCGCCGTGCTCATCGGATCCCGGATGCTCCTCGGCTTCGCCGAAGGCCCGAGCTCGGCCCTCATCCACACCGCCGCGTATTCGTGGCACCCCTCGTCTCGCCGCGGCTTCCCGGGTGCGCTGCTCGCCAGCGCCGCCTCGGTGGCGAAGATCGTCCTCGCTCCCCTGCTCGCGTACCTCTCGGTGACGTTCGGCTGGCGCAGCGCGCTCATCACGATGGCCGTCATCGGCATCGTCTGGTGTGTCTTCTGGCTGCGCTTCTGGGAGGTCGGACCCTACATCCCCGCGAAGGCGACCGGACCAGCGAAGAAGGCGCGTGGCGCAGAGGACGAGGACACCGCAGCGAGCGACTCGGACGAACCCCGTGTGCCGTGGGCGAGGATCTTCCTCACCCGCACCTTCCTCACCGGGGTACCGCTCGTGGCGAGCATCTACGCCCTCGTCACCGTCGTCCTCACCTGGCTGCCGTCGTACTTCGAGGTCGGTCTCGGCTTCAGCCGACTCGAGGCCGGATCGATGCTCGCGATCCCCTCGATCGTCGGTCTCATCAGCCTCATCGGCGGCACCCTGCTCTCTGACTACCTCCTCGCCCGCGGCTGGTCGTCACGCGTCGTCCGCATCGTCGGACCCTCGCTGCTCGTCATCGTCGGCGGCGGCATCCTCTGCCTTCTGCCCTCGATCGAGAACGCGGCCGCCGCGGTCGCAATCGTCTCGATCGGCTACGGCGTCGGGGTCGTCGTCCTCCCGCTGTCGAACGCCGCGGTCTCCGAGATCTGCCCGCCCCAGCAGACCGCGGGCACGCTGGGAGTCTTCCTCGCCCTCATGGCCATCGGCGGGCTCGTCGGCCCCTATGTCACCGGGCTCATCGTCGATGCCGCGGCGAGCCCCGGCCTCGGCTACGCGACGGCGTTCCAAGTCCTCGGCATCGCCGCGGCAGTCTCGGCCGTGCTCACCCTGCTCTTCGCCGATCCCGAACGTGACAAGGTCATCGTCCGCAGCGCCGCCGCCCAGGCATGATCATGCTCGGCGTGTGACCGCGCGTCCCGACAACAGGAGCACCCGGTCGGCCGCACTCGCCGCCGGTGCGTCTGTCCGCGGCGGGGCATAGCCGCCGGTGTCGCCGAGCTCGACGATGAGCGCGGCGAGATCGGTCGCCATGAACTCCGCGAGCGCGTCATCGACCGGCCACCGATCACCGGTGCCCACGGAGAGGTCAGCGGCATGGAGGGCGAGTTCGAGGATGCGCATCCGCACGAGCTGGGTGCCCGGCAGCTCCCCGATCCGGTGGCTGACCGGCACCGTGAGATCGACGTCGGCGGCGAGACGGCGGAAACGGCGCTCATGGGTCCAGAACGCCTCGAGCGGATCCTCGCCGAGGTGGTCCCGGTCCCTCGTCGCCTCCACCTCGGCGGGCGGGTCCTGGTCGAGCAGCATCGCGTACCGCAGTCCCCCGCCGATGAGGTGGTTGACGAGCTCGCGGTTCGACCAGCCCTGGCAGCCGCTCGGCGCGGCATAGCGCGCACTGCCCTCGGGCGGTCCGAGACGCCGCAGCGCCTGCACCCAGCAGTCCTCGGCGCGGTCGAGATTCTCGGCGATGACGGGTGAGAGCATGCCACCGATTCTGCCACGACGGCCGGCTTCTCATCTGATGGGAAGTTTCGCGCCGGCTCTGGGCCGCCTCGGCGTTTGGGGTTATCTTGCTCACACGAGAAGAAGCATCCGAGGTGAGGAGTCCGACCATGGTGACGGCAAGTGCCTCCGCCGACTATCTGCCCCTGGCCAACGCCCCGGTCCTGTGGATCCTCGCGCTGTCGGTCATGGGTGTCGTCGTCGTCCAATCGCTCATCTACATGCGCGCGGTGCGGCGGAACGCCGCCTCGGCCGACATGAGCCAGGCCGAGGTCACCGCCGCCTTCCGGGCCGGCGGAGTCGCGGCGATCGGCCCCTCGCTCGCCGTCGTCCTCGTCGCCATCGCGCTCCTCCCGCTCTTCGGCACTCCCCCGGTCATCGTCCGCGTCGGCCTCATCGGCTCCGCCGCCACCGAGGTGGCCTCGGCCTCGATCGCGGCCGGGACGATGGACGCCAACCTCGGCGATGCGACCTTCACCCGCGGGGTCTTCATCGTCGCGCTCATGGCGATGAGCCTCTCCGGTGCCGGCTGGATGCTCTCGGCGCTCATCCTCACCCCGATCTTCAAACGCAGCTCCCACAAGCTCGAGAAGATCAATCCCGCGTTCATGTCGCTCGTGCCCGGCGCCGCGCTGCTCGCGGCGTTCGCGGCGCTGACGTTCCGCGAGATCCCGAAGTCACCGACCCACGTCATCGCGATCGCCGTGTCCGCGGTGACGATGGCGATCTGCCTCGCCGCCGCCCACATCCTCCGCCAGACATGGCTCAAGGAATGGGGACTGGGCATCTCCGTGCTCGCCGGTCTCGTCGCCGCCTACTTCGCCCACTACGCCGGCCTCGGCATGCCCGACGCCTGAAGGAGGCCTCATGTCCGTCATTCCATCTCCCTCGCATGAGGCGTTCGAAGCCACGACGACGAAGTGGGGCTCGATCACGCTCTTCGCCGGCTTCCTCATCGCCACCTCGGTGCCGTTCTACCTCCTCGTCGTCGCCGACGCCGACATCGGGTTCGGCGACATCCTCACCGCGTTCCTCGCCGTCTTCGCCGTCTACGGCGTCTTCTACATCGTCGAACCGCTGACGTACTTCCCCATCCTCGGACCTGCCGGGATGTACCAGGCGTTCATGATCGGCAACGTCGCGAACAAGCTACTGCCCTCGGCGATCGTCGCCCAGGACACGATCGGGGCGAGGCCGGGCACCCGGAAGGGCGAGTACGCGGCGACGATGGCGATCTGCGGAGCCGCGATGATCCACGTCGTCTCCATGGTCCTCTTCGTCGGCGTCCTCGGCACGTGGCTCGTCACGGTCATCCCGGAGAACATCACCCTCATCGCCCAGCTCTACATCCTCCCGGCGATCCTCGGCGGGGTCACCGTCCAGCTCATCGTCTCACTCCGGCAGGTGAAGTCGACGATCATCGCGCTGGCCGTCGCCGCCCTCGTCATCCTCGTCCTCATTCCGGTCGTCCCCGTCCTCGCCCCCGGCGACGTCGCTATTGTGGTCATTATCACCATCGTCATCACGTGGTTCACCCGGAACCGGGCGGTCACCGATTCCCGTGATGACCCAGGTGAGGACACCGTCGGGATCAACTGAGCTCCCGACCGAGCACGAAAGGACGCCATGCCGCTGACAACGCGCCTGCGCACCGCGGTCACCGATTCCCTCGCCGAGGCGGTCGCCGACTACCAGCAGTTCCACCGCACCCCCGAACTCTCGATGGCCGAGACGCAGACGGCGGCAGCGATCGCTGAGTTCCTCACCGGGCTCGGTCTCACTCCGCAGACGTTCGGCGGCACCGGCGTCGTCGCCGTCATCGAGAACGGCGAGGGACCCGTCGTCGCCTACCGCGCCGACACGGACGGACTGC
Source organism: Brevibacterium sp. 2SA (assembly GCF_005502845.1). NCBI lineage: Bacteria > Bacillati > Actinomycetota > Actinomycetes > Micrococcales > Brevibacteriaceae > Brevibacterium > Brevibacterium sp. 2SA. The sequence continues at coordinate 261,548 of NZ_SCMW01000001.1, forward strand.
CGATCGCCGAGGACACCGGACTCGACTACGCCTCCCACGCCGAGGGCACCCTGCCTGATGGGACGACGACCCCGGTCATGCACGGGTGCGGCCACGACACCCACATCACCGTCGGCCTCTACCTCGCCCGGTTCCTCACCGAGCACCGCGAGGCGTGGGCGGGCACCGTCGTCCTTCTCTTCCAGCCCGGGGAGGAGACCGCTGCGGGGGCGAAGGCGATGCTGGCAGACGGCCTGTGGGAGACCGTGGTCAATCCCGAGGTCGTCTACGGTCAGCACGTGTGGCCCGGACGCGCCGGCGACGTCTACGTCTCCTCGGGCACGGCGATGGCGATGTCCGATTCCCTGCGCGTCACGGTCCGCGGGAAGCAGGCGCACGGCTCCCAGCCGGAGAACGCGATCGACCCGATCGTCCTCGGCGCCTTCATGATCACCCGCCTCCAGTCGATCGTGTCCCGGGAGATCTCGGGTCGCGACACCGCCGTCGTCACCGTCGGCACCTTCCACGGCGGACTCAAGGAGAACATCATCCCCGAGACCGCGGTCTTCACCCTCAACATCCGCACCTTCGACGAAGACGTCCGCGCCGTCGTCCTCGACCGCGTCGACCGCATCGTCCGCGCCGAAGCCGCGGCCTCCGGCGCCCCCGACCCCCTCATCGAACCGATGCACTCCTTCCCCCGCTGCGTCAACGATCCCGATCGCACGGCCGCCTTCGTCTCAGCCGCGGGCGCCGAACTCGGTGAGGACCACGTCCACGTCGTGCCGGCGGTGACCGGCAGTGAGGACTTCGGGGCGTTCGGCGACGCGCTCGGTGTGCCCTACGTCTACTGGTTCTTCGGCGGCTACTCCCCCGCCGCCCTCGACGGCGACGAACCGCCGGCGGGCAATCACTCCCCGCACTTCGCCCCCGACGATGTGCCCACCACCCTCGAGACGGGTCTGCGCGCCGCCCTGACGGCTGTGCTCTCCGACCTCGGAAAGGCGGAGGCATGAGTGAGGACCTGCGCTGGATGAGCACCCGCGAACTCGCTTCGAGGATCGCTTCGAAGGAGATCTCGGCCCGGGAGGCGCTGGAGGATCAGCTGCGCCGCATCGACGAGGTCAACCCCGCGCTCAACGCCGTCGTCACCCGCGACGACGAGCGGGCACGGGCGGAAGCCGCAGCCGCCGACGACGCGCTCGCGGCCGGAGTGGAGATCGGACCCCTCCACGGCGTGCCGATGACCCACAAGGACACGAACGACACCGCGGGCATGCGCACGACGTGGGGGTCGCCGATCTTCGCCGACCGCGTACCGGAGTCCGACTCCCTCATCATCTCCCGGCTGCGCCGCGCCGGGGTGATCACGACCGGCAAGACGAACGTCCCCGAGTTCGCCGCCGGCTCCCACACGTTCAACCCCGTCTTCGGCGTCACCCGCAACCCGTACGATCGCGAGAAGTCCGCCTCGGGCTCCTCCGGGGGTGTCGGGGCGGCCCTGGCTGCGGGCATCCAGGCCTCCGGTGACGGCTCCGACATGGGCGGGTCGCTGCGCTCCCCCGGGTCATTCAACAACGTCGCCGGCTTCCGACCGACGAACGGCCGGATCCCCAACTCCTCGCCGTCGCCGTTCTCCTGGCTCGGACAGACCGGCTTCATGGCGCGCACCGTCTCCGACATCGCGTTCCTCATGAGCATCGCCGCCGGTCCCGAACCCGGGCTGCCGGCGATCCTGCCCGAACCCGGATCGGTCTTCGACCGTCCCCAGTTCCGCCTCGGCGGGCAGGCTCCCGACCTCACGGGGGTCCGGATCGGCTTCAGCCCCGATCTCAAGGGCCTCCTGCCCGTCGAGTCCGAGGTCATCGACATCGTCGCGGCCACGGCCCCTGTCTTCGAGGATCTCGGTGCCTCCGTCGACGACAACATCCCCGATCTCTCCGACGGTGATGAGGTTTTCGGCGTGCGCCGAGCCATGGACTTCCTCGCCTCCTGGGGCGGACTCTACGAGACCGATCGCGACCGGATGAAGGAATCGGTGCGCTGGAACATCGAAGCCGGACTGCGGCTCACCGGCCCGCAGATCGTCTCGGCCGAGACGGCCCGCGCCAGACTGAGCGGCGAGGTGCAGCGGTTCTTCGCCGACCGTGATCTCCTCGTGCTCACCACGTGCCAGGTCCTGCCCTTCGACGTCGGCATCGAATACCCCATGGAGATCGACGGCGTCGAGCTCGAGACCTACCTCGACTGGATGCGGGCGCCGTGCCTGATCACCGCCACCGGCTGCCCCGCGATGTCCGTGCCGGCCGGGTTCTCCGCGGCGGGGCTGCCCGTCGGCGTCCAACTCGTCGCGAAGCCCGGCGACGATGTCCGCCTCCTCGAGATCGCCCAGGCCTTCGAACAGGCCACCCGGTGGAATGAACGCCACCCGACGGTCGACCAGTGATGGTTCGGCTTGCCTCAGCACTGTTTGCCGAGCCTTTCCACACTGGAATGATTCCAGAAATGGTGTCAAGCTGGTCACGACGCAGGCGGCAGTCCGCCGCCTGACAACGCATTAGGAGATTCACATGCACCTGAGCCCCGCAATGCAGAAGGTCCTCGGCGAGCAGGTCACGCTCGAACTCGAGGCCTCAATGGTCTACCTGCAGATGTCCATTCAGCTCGACGACCTCGAGCTCACCGGCATGACCCGGTGGATGCGCGCCCAGTCGGAGGAGGAGCAGGTCCACGCCGCGAAGTTCATCCAGCACTGCGTCGACCGCGGCTTCGCCCCGCAGATCGGCGACATCGCCGCCCCGAAGGTCTCCGGGTCCCGTCCGCTCGACTTCTTCAAGGCCGCACTCGCCCACGAGGAGAAGGTCTCGGAGTCGATCCGCAACATCTACCGCACAGCCCAGGCCGAGGGCGACCTCGACGTCCTCCCCCTGCTCAACTGGTTCATCGACGAGCAGGTCGAAGAAGAGGCGAGCATCTCCGAGATCATCGGTCGCCTCGAGATCGTCGGCGACAGCGGCTCGGGTCTGCTCTCGATCGACAATGCGCTCGGTTCGCGCCACCCGGACATCTCCGCCGACAGCGAGTGAGACTCCGCTGACAGCGAATGAGACGCCGCTGACACGGCCGGTTCCCCACTGCGGGGAGCCGGCCGTTGTGCTTCTCCGCGCCGGCCGCGGGCAGATGCCGGACCCCTGCAGCGAGTTCCTCAGACCCCGAAGACGAACTGGGCGAGGAGCAGGGTCGGGGGCAGGGTGCCGAGCATGAGCACCGTCTGGGCGGCGATGAGTGCGGCCATGAGTTCGGCGTTGCCGCCGAGCTGCCGGGCCATGACATACCCGGAGCTCGCCGTCGCGATCGCCTGGAAGACCAGTCCGACCACGGCCGCCTCGGCGGGGACGTCGAGCAGGACGAGGGCGGCGAGACTGAGCCCGGGCAGGACGACGAGCTTGGCCGCCGTCGACCAGACGAGGGCGGCACCGTGCTCCCGCAGGGAGAACCACCGCAGCCCTGCCCCCACACAGATGAGACCGATCGGCAGGGCCGCTGCCGCGAGCGGATCGAGGACACCGGAGACGAGCTGCGGCAGCGCCCACCCGGTGAGGTTCCACAGTCCCCCGAGGGCGCACCCGATGACGAGGGGGTTGAGGACGACGACGCGGACGAGGCCGAGCACCGACCGTCGTCCCGTGCGGAGGAACTCGAACCCGAGACTCGAGACGATGTTGACCGTGGGCACGAGGATGGCCGCGACGATCGCCGCCAGCGCTCCCCCGCTCGGTCCGAGCAGGCTCGCGGAGATCGAGAGTCCGATGTACGTGTTGAAGCGGATCCCGCCCTGGAGCACCGAGGTGAACGCCGGCAGATCCGCGGCGACGACGCGGCGGAGGACGATGATGAGCACCGAGACGAGGAGCGTGGGCACGACGAGGGCGACAGCGAGTCTGAGCACGGGCACGGCGGTGACGTCCACCTCGGCGACGGAGGTGAAGAGGAGAACGGGCAGGAGACAGTAGTATGCGAGCCGCTCCGCCCCCGCCCAGAAGTCCTCGCGGGAGAACAGCGGAGTCCTCCGCAGTCCCAGGCCGAGCGCGATGAGCGCTGTGACCGGGACGAGGGCGGCGAGGATCGGAGACAGGCTCATAGTTCTTGAGAGTTCCATGTGCGAGGATTGATTTCAAAATTGAGTGTGCTTGACTCAATACAGGACGTGTACCCCACTGAAAGGACGATCATGGCCACTCGCTTCGATCCCATCCGCGATCTCGACCGCTTCTTCACCGAGGTCACCCGCACCCCGAACGCCGCGACCATGCCGATGGACCTCTACCGCGACGGCGAGGTGTTCGTCGCGCAGATCGATATGCCCGGGGTCGATCCCTCGAGCATCGACGTCGATGTCGAGGACCGCACGCTCACGGTGCGCGCGCAGCGGACCTCGCCGGTGGCGGACAAGGACGTCAAGTGGCTGACCAGGGAGCGGACCTCGGGCACGTACGCCCGCCAGCTCACCCTCGGCAATCGCGTCGCCCTCGACCGGATCCGCGCCGACTACGAGGACGGCGTGCTCACCCTGACGATCCCCGTCGCCGAGGAGGCCCGTCCGCGCAAGATCAGCGTCTCCCACCAGGCGCCGAAGCAGACCGAGGTCATCGAATCCACCGAGGTGATCGAGACCGAGGACGACCCCAACATCTGATCTCGGGATGATCCGCACCGGCGGGCAGGGACGCACTCATGCGGCCCTGCCCGCTTCTTCAGTGCTGCGGGACGAGGAGGTAGGCCAGGCACATGTACGGCAGGTCGACAGTGCCGGTGATCGGATGCTCCTCGGTGAGATAGCCGCGCAGGTTCGCCTCGACGCGGCTGCGGGTCGCCTCATTCGACCGCAGCCAGTATGACCGGGTGCGTGCGAGATCGACGATGCCGTCGACGTCGAGCGGGGTGGAGAAGTCGATGACGGCCCGATCGCGGAGCGCGAAGCCGCGCGGAGCTGGCACATACGCCGGGCGGTAGACGTCCCCGGCGTGCATGATGCGGCTGAGCCTGAGCACCCAGTCGACGCGGACGTCGAGTTGGTTGATGAGGATGAGCAGCCGACCGGAGGGTCTGAGGATCCTCGCGATCTCCTCCCCCGCTGCCGCCTCGTCGAACCAGTGCCAGGCCTGGGCGACCGTGACGACGTCGACGCTGCCGGCCGCCAGGCCGGTCGTCTCCGCGGACCCGACGAGCGACGGCGCCGGGTTGTGCTCGAGGGCCGCGGCGTCCGGGTCGACGGCGACGACCTCGGCGCCGGCGGCGAGCAGTCTGCGACTGAGGATTCCCGTGCCCGCCCCGAGGTCGCACACCCGCAGCCCGGCCCAGTCGGCGCCGAGGAGGTCGAGGGCCGCCTGCGGATAGTCGGGCCGCACGGCGTCGTAGAGGTGGGCCTGAGTGCCGAACCGCGTCCAATGCGCGGCCCGAGCCCGGGGTCTGACCATGGCGCGGCCCTCCTCTGCGGCTCTGTCG